>NZ_JBJGZH010000005.1:0-220326 GCF_054050415.1 Geodermatophilus sp. SYSU D01180
GTCGGGGGGATTGGGAAGGTACGCGGCGGGCGTGGTGGTGTGGGTGCACCTGGAGGTGGGGTTGACGTTAGGGGGGGCGTGCACGGCCCAGTGGGGGGCCCAGAGCACGAGCGGGCGCCGGACAGCACCCGGCGGCTGAGCTCCCGGGCCCCGGCGTCGGCGAGCAGCACCTCGGGCAGGCCGGCCAGCGCGGTGCGCATCGCGTCCGCGCCGCCGAACTGGAAGCCGAGCTGGGTGGCGTAGCAGGCGCAGGCGCCGGCCCGCCGGCCGAGGTCCCGGGGCAGCTCCAGCGGGGTCAGCCCGCCGGGCAGGTCGGGGCCGGGGACGGCGTCGGGCGCGCGCAGCACGTAGGGCGAGTCGCGCCACCACAGCACCGGCCGGCCCGTCCCGGCGACGGCGCGCTGCACCTGCAGGTGGTCGACGTGCCCGCCCAGCGCCTGCGGGGCCAGCCACAGGTCGCCGGGCAGGCCGGCCAGCGCGGCGCGCACGTCCAGCCACGCGTCGTCGTCCTCGTGCACGCCGGCGAACAGGTCCGCCGCGCTGTCGTACCCGCGGTGCGGCGCCTCGGCGAGGTCCAGGTGCAGCGGTGCCGCGCCGAGCACGGCCATCGCGGCGGCGTCCTCGTCGCGGCGCAGGGCCATGTAGTCGACGTCGGCCGGCAGGCCCTTGTCCAGCTGGCAGGCCAGGGCGAAGCCCACGGGGTCGGGCACGCTGCGGGTGAAGCAGGTGACCACGGTGACCTCGTGCCCGGCGTCGGCCAGCGCGGCGAGCGTGCCGCCCACGGAGAACGCGGCGTCGTCGAGGTGCGGGCTCACCGCGGTCACCCTCACAGCAGGTGCGCCGCGCCGCGGAACCGGCAGGAGAGGTCGACCGTCGGCGGCATCGTCCAGGCGGGGTCGGGCGTGGACCCGGCCACGGACCGGTAGACGTCGTCGATCGAGCGGGCGAGCACCGGCCACGAGTACAGCCGGCGCACCTCCTCCAGGGCCGTCGCCGCCAGCTGCTGCCGGAGCGCGCCGTCGGACAGCAGCCGGTCCAGCGCGGCCCGCAGCCCGGCGACGTCGCCCGGCTCGTGCAGCAGCCCGTTCTCGCCGTCGCGCAGGCAGTCGACGACGCCGACCGAGTCGGTGCTCACGATCGGCAGCCCGCCGGCCATCGCCTCGAGCAGCGTGTTGGAGAACCCCTCGCTGTAGGTCGGGCTGACGAAGACGTCGGCCGAGCGGTACACCGCGGGCGCCTCGTCGGGCGGGACGTAGCCGAGGAACGTGGTCCGCCCGTCGGCGCGGGCCCTCGCCTCGTCGAGGTCGGGGCCGATGCCGGAGACGACCAGCCGGACGCCGTCGGGCAGCGCCTCCAGCAGGTCGAGCACGCCCTTGCGGCGGTCGACGCGGCCGTGGAACAGCAGCACCGGCGGGTCCTGCAGCGCGCCCGGCGGCCGCTCGGCGGGGGAGAACCGGCGGGTGTCGGTGGCGCCCGGGACGATCGTGAACCGCGCCGGGTCGCTGCCGAGGTTGCCGACCACCTCGTCGCGGAAGCTGGCGCTGCCGATGAGCACCGCGCTCGAGGAGTCGACGACGGCGCGCATCGCGTGCGCATGGGTGGCGCAGCAGGTGCCCACCCAGTGCCCGTCGCCGCCCTGGATGCTCACCACGGCCGGCAGCCCGGTCTCCCGCGCGGCCGCCAGCACCGCCAGCCCCGGCGGGTAGCCGTACTGGGCGTGCAGCACGTCGAACGGACGCTGCGCGTGCAGGTCGAGGACGGTGCGGACGATCTCGTCGACGTCCCCCTCCCAGTCGGCCGGGACGACGGTCTCGCCGCGGCTGGGCAGCGCGTGCACCTCGACGCCGGCGGGCACCCGGTCGGCCGGGGGCGGGCCACCGCCGTAGACGCGGGTGCCGGCCTCGTCGTCGCGGTACTGGCTGACCAGCACCACCTCGTGGCCGAGCGCGACCAGCTCCCGCAGCAGGTTCTCCGCGTAGACGCTCATCCCGCTGACCGCGGGCCAGTAGCGGCGGCTGACGAAGCAGATCCTCATGCCCCTTCGGCCTCCCGGAGCGTGGCGATCGAGCGCGGCACCATCTCGTGGGCGCGGTGCCCGTCGCGGGACAGCTCCAGCGTGACCAGCCGGTCGAACGACGCCTCCCGCAGCGCCCGCAGCACCGCCGGCAGGTCGACGTCGCCCTCGTCGAGCGGCAGGTGGTCGTGCACGCCGCGGCGCATCCCCTCGACAGCGACCGTGCCCAGGTGCGGCGCGAACCGGGTCACCGCCTCCTCCGGCGCGTACGCGCCGGCGACGACGCAGTGCCCGGTGTCCAGCGCCAGCGTGATCCCGGACGCCTCGGCGGCCAGCCGCGCCCAGCCGTCGCAGTCCTCGACGAGCATCCCGGGCTCGGGCTCGACGGCGAGGGCGTAGGAGCGGCCGCCGTGGCTGTCCACCAGCGCCCGCACGCCGTCGGTGAACCAGCCCCAGGCCTCGTCGCGGTCGACGCCCGGCTTCGGCACGCCGGCCCAGAAGCTCACCGCCTCGGCGCCCAGCACCTCGGCCAGGTCGCAGGCCAGCCGCAGGTAGGCCAGCCGCCGCGCGCGCCCCTCGGCGGAGGCGGTGACCAGCGTCGGCTCGTGCTTGGCCCGCGGGTCGAGCAGGAACCGGGCGCCGGTCTCCACCACCACGCCCAGCCCGAGCTCGTCGCAGCGCGCCCGCGCCTTCTCCGCCTGGGCGAACGCGTCCGGGGCGAACGGGTCGAGGTGGACGACGTCGAGGGTGAGCGCCACCCCGGCGTAGCCGCAGTCGGCGAGGAAGGACAGCGCGTCCGACAGCCGGTGCGAGGTCAGCCCGTTGGTGTTGTACGCGTACCGCAGGCTCACTGCGCCAGCACCTCGGCCACCACGTGCCGGCCCGGCTCCCGGTACAGCGCGTAGAGGGCGCCCACCCGCCGGTCGGCGCCGGCGCGGTCGAACCAGGCCGGCCCGCCCAGGCGCTCCTCGGCGTCGGCGGTCAGGTGCACCCGCGCCCAGCCGCCCGGGTCGGTCCCGACGGCCACCAGGGGGTCGCCCCGGTCCAGCAGCCGGCGCACGCCGCGCTCGCCGATCCGCCCGTAGGACATCGTCTCGACCTCCAGGCCGGTCACCAGCACCTTCGCCGCGACCGCGTCCCCGGCCGAGGGCTGCAGCTCCACCAGCACGTCGTGCCCGGCGGCCTGCACCGCGCCGGTGACGTGCGCGTGCAGGTCGTCGCCACGCCAGGTGGGCAGGTCGGCCAGCGCCACGGTGGACCGGCGGGACAGCACGGTGTCCTGCAGCAGGTCGACCAGCGCGGCCGTGCCCATCCGGGTCCAGGCCAGCATCGCCTGCAGCGCGCGGTCCTCCTCGACCAGCCGCTCCGGCGGGTGCCCGGTGCGCCAGTGCTCCAGGTAGCCCGGCGGCGTCGCCGGCAGGACGACGTCGAACGGCCCGTGCATGAACGCCTTCCGCGCGCGGGCCGAGGCGAACTCGTGCAGCGCCTTGCGGATCGCGGTGTCGCGGTCGGGGTGCGCGGCCTCCCCGCACGCCGTCGCCATCACCGGCACCGGCTCCGACCCGTCCCGCGAGCCGCCGACGGCGTACACGTCGACGACGCCGAAGTCGGTCGAGGCGAGCTTGACCGACACGTCGATGCCCGCGGCGTCGAGCCGGTCGAGCAGCGCCCGCGCGTCGGGGTCGGCGATCCCGTCGAGGTCGACGACGACGCCGCGGTCCATCGCGCGGAACGCCGTCGCGTTGCCGTCGCGCTGCAGCACCTCCAGCAGCGCGTGGGTGACCGCGCGGTCGGCGTCGAAGGCCGCGCCCTGCCCGTTGGTGATCACCGTGGTCAGCCAGCCGCCGGGCGGCGGGGCGCCGGGCAGGTCGTCGGGCGCCGACGCCACCAGCTCGGCCGGCACCAGCACCCGCTCGCCGTCGCGCAGCCGGGCCATCGGCAGCCACTGCAGCGGGCGGTCGTCGTCGTAGGGGCTGCCCGCCTCCAGGCAGAGGGTGCGCGGGTCGGCGACCCGGTCGCGGCCGTGCCGGCGGGTCATCTCCGCCCAGGAGCCCTCCTCGCGGGGGACGCCCCGGTGCGCGCGCAGCGACAGCGCCATCTCGGCCATCTCGCCCATCGCGCCGGTGCGGGCCTCCTCGCGGGTGGCGCCGTAGCCGAGCCCGCTGCCGCCCGGGTGCAGCTCCGAGGGCGGCAGCACCGCGGAGTGCAGCGGCACGTCGAGGACGTCGATGCCCTCGATCGCGAAGTCCTCGACCGGGACCGGGAAGCTGTCGCGGTACCGCTGCGACGGCGTCGTCCCCACCGCCGTCACAGCTCGTCCAGCGGGACGGGCGCGGCGTCCGGCGGCCCCGACAGCAGCCGCTGCACCAGGTGGACGACGTGGTCGGTCGTGACCCCGGGGACCATCTCGAACGGCGTCGCGACGACCCCGAAGTCCAGCTCCGCGACGACGGCGAGCATCTCCCGCAGCTCGCCGTGCGACAGCGGGATCTGCGCGTGGAACGCCTTGTGCGCCGACAGGGCCACCGGGTCGCCGTCGGGGGAGAGGTCGACCTTGAGCGAGTCGCCGCAGAAGAGGACCCCGCGGCGGGAGTCGTGCAGCACCGAGTGCCCGGGGAAGTGCCCGCCGGTGCGGTGCAGCGTCAGGTCGGGCGCGAGGACCGTGACGTCGTCGGCCGGCCAGGTGACGCGGAAGGCCTTGGTCCACACCAGGTCGTGCACGTTGACGCAGACCACCCGCGGCTCGAGCTCCTGCTGCAGCTGCCACAGCGCGCCGTAGCCGTGCACGTGCGAGGACGCCAGCACCGGGAACCCGCCCTTCTCGGCGGCCATCCGGCGCAGCTCGGCGAGCATGTCGGCGGTGTACCAGGGCGCGCACTCGAAGCCGACCAGCCCGATGTCGGTCTCGATCACCCAGCCGCGGCTGTCCAGCCCGAAGCGCGGCTCGGTGCCGAACTCGGTGACGCCGTCGACCGGCGCCGGCCGCCAGGAGCCGGTGACCAGCTCGTCGGCCTGCTTGGCGGTGACGAACTCGAAGCCGTGCTCGGGCAGCGCGTTGCGGACGTCGGCGCAGACCGGGCACACGAGCGGCCCGGGCGCCGGCCAGCGCTGCCAGTGCCCGCAGTTGGTGCAGGCGTAGGCGGGCAGGTCGGGCAGCAGGCCGCGGTAGGGGTTGGTGTCGACCTGGCTGGTGCCGTGCCGCGCGCCGTCGTCGGCGGCGGGGTCGGTGGCCCGGTCGATGGCGCCGGGGACGTCGGGCGAGCTCACGGTTTCCCTCCGGACAGGGCGGACTCGTACAGGGCGGCGAGGAGCAGGCGGTGCAGGGCGAGGTCGCGGGCGGGGGCGTACGGCCACCGAGCGCGGCCCGCGACGGCGGCGGTGAAGGCGGCGAACTGGGCCTGGAACGGCGGCGTGTCGGCGAACGGCACGTCCACCGGGTCGGGGCGGTACAGCGTGAGCGAGCCTCCCGCCGTCTGGCCCATCGTGTCGACGGCGACCGCCATGCCGCGGGTGCCGACCACCTCCAGGCGGCGGCGGGGGAGCGCGTCGGGGGTGTTGAACGCGACGTGCAGGCTGACCAGCACGCCGGCGCCGGTCGTGCCGGTGAGCAGCGCGCCGTCGTCGACGCCGTAGTCGTGCACGCGGGTCTGCAGCAGCGCCGACAGCGAGGTGACGTCCTCACCGAGCAGGGTGCCGGTGAGGTCGAGGCCGTGCGGGGCCAGGTCGATCGCGGCGCCGCCGCCGGCGCGGGCCGGGTCGACCCGCCAGTTGTCGTGCGGCCGGCCGTCGGGTGTCCAGTCCCCGGGCAGCCAGCAGCAGTAGACGATCCGCACCGCGGTGACCGTGCCGAGCTCGGGCACCAGCTCGCGCAGCCGCACGTGCGCGGGGTGCCACCGCTGGTCGTAGGCGGTGCCCAGCAGCACGCCGGCCCGGGCGCACGCGTCGACCAGCGCCCGCGCGTCGTCGGCGTCGGCGGCCAGCGGCTTCTCGCACAGCACGGCCTTCCCGGCCGCGGCCGCCGCCTCGACCAGCGGCCGGTGCCCGGCGTTCGGCACCGCGACGTAGACGGCGTCCAGGCCGGGCGTGGCGAGGAACCCCGCGAGGTCGGTCGTCCGGACGGCGCCCTCGACCGGCATCCGGTCCATCGCCGCCGGGTCGAGGTCGTGCAGGGCCACCACCCGGGCGCCGTCGACGGCGAGCAGCCCGGGCAGCGCGTGGTCGCGGGCCACCCAGCCGCACCCGGCGACGCCCCACCCGACGCTCACCCCGTGCCCCCGCCGCACGAGATCGGCGGTCTCGTGGCCATCAGCGCCCGATCGCCACGAGATCGCCGATCTCGCGGGGCGGGCCGGGCGCTCACCACGCCTCCGGCAGGTCCACCAGCAGCCGGCGGCGGGCGGCGTCGGCGGGCAGCGGGTCCGGCCAGCGCGGCGGCAGGTAGCCCGAGCGCGGCCCGTACTCGACGGCGTAGCGCTCGTTCGGCCAGGTCAGCCAGCCGTCGCGGTAGAGCGGGTTGGGCGCCAGCGGCGGCAGCGGCTCGCCGAGGTCGGCCGGCGCGGGGGACCGGGGGTCCCCGGCCACCAGCGCCACCGCCTCGCTGGCGCGCAGGTCCGCGGGCGGCGCCGGCCGTGGCGGGCGGCCCTCGAGCAGCGAGCGGGTCAGCTCGTCGTCGTCGTAGAGCAGGTCGGTGCCGAGCACCGCCGCGTAGCCCTCCGGCGGCAGCGGCTCCCCGTGCGGGTCGGCGACGTGCGCGTGCCCGACGACGACGGTGCCGCCGTCCCCGGCCAGCGCGCGCATCGCGTCCGCGGCGGCCGGCTTGTCGCGGAGGAAGTAGAAGGCGTCGTGGCACATGACGTACGCGGGGGAGCCGACGGCGAGCGACGGCGCGGCGGTGAGGTCGGCGCACAGGTAGCGCGCCGACGGGCAGACGAACCGCCGCGCCAGCCAGAGCTTCGCCCAGACGACGTCGACGCCGAGCAGGTGGCGCACCCCGCGGCGGGCCAGCTCGCGCAGGTGCGCGCCGATCCCGCAGGCGACGTCGACCACCGGCCGGTCCCCGGGCCAGTGCGCCTGCAGCAGCGCCAGGCCGGCCAGGTGGGTCGGGTCCGACCAGCGGTGCGCGAAGTAGTCGGCGACCCGGCCCATGCCGAGCAGGGCCATCGCCTCGCGCAGCGTGCGCGCGAAGGGGACCAGCGCCAGCTGCTCCGGCGGGGGCGGCGGCGCGGTCCACCAGTCGTCGGCGTCGGCGAGCAGCAGCACCCGCGCCCGGTCGGTCTCCCCGGCGGCCACCAGCCCGGCGACCTCGGCGCGCAGGTCGTCCCGGCCGGCGCGGGCGAACGGGATCCCGTCGACGACGGGCACCTCGAGGGCGAGGCTCACAGCCCGGCCGCCGCCAGGACGTCGAGGTGGTAGGCCTGCACCGGCCCGGCGTGCACCAGCTCGAGGTCGTCGAGCGCCTGCGCCGCGGTGAACGCCGCGGCCCGCGCGTGGTGGTGCACCTGCAGCACCCGGTCCAGGACGTCGGCGGCGTGGAAGGCCCGCGCCTCGGGCACCTCGGCGTCCGGCCGCAGCGCGAGCACCCCGCGCACCCGGCCGGCCAGCGCGTCCGGCAGCGCTGCCAGCTCCCGCTCCTCCAGCGTGGCCACCACCCGGTCCAGCGCGTCGCCGAGCAGCACCTCGCCGGCGAACCCGGCGTCGGGCAGGACGACGTTGTGCAGGTGGTGGGCCATGCCCAGCAGGAACGGCGCGACCGGGTCGGCGCCGACCACCGGCGCCACCAGCGCCCCGTAGACGGCGACGGTGAGGCAGTGGTCGCCGTGGCTCTCCGGCGGCTCCACCAGGATCCGCGGCTTCCCGGGCGCGGTCGCGCCCGCGCGCGGCTGGGCGTTGAGCGCCGGGGCCAGGCCCGGCGGGGAGCCGGGGGAGGGCAGCGGGCCGAGCGCGGCCCGCAGCCGGTCCCGCAGCCCGGCGTCGAGCGGGCCGGCCACCTCGTCGAAACCGCGGCGCAGCACCGCGAGCGCCTCGTCGGCGGAGAGCCCGGCGGCGGTCAGCACGCCGGCGTCGATGCCGGCCAGCCGGGCGCGGGCGACCGCGGCCGCCGTCTCCGACAACGCGACGTCGGCGACGTCCTCACCCGCCGCCAGCCGCGCCCAGGCCCGGGCGAAGGCCTGCTCGGCGAGCGAGCCGGGCGTGCCGGCGACGCGCACCCGCTTGGCGTCGCCGATCTCGGCCAGCAGCGGCCGCAGGCCGGCCAGCGCGGTGAGCGTCCCCCGGGAGTCGAGGGCGGTCACCGCGCGGGGGCGCCGGCGGCCAGCCAGTCCAGCAGCGTCGCCTCCTGCGTGTGGAACGCGTGCTCGGGGACGCTGCCGTCGGCGGTCATCGGGGCCTTGAAGAACCAGCCCAGCTGCCGCTGGATCCCGCCCTCGCCACGCTGCTGCGCCAGGTCGGTGAGCCGGGCGAGCTCCAGCGCCAGCGGGGCGGCGAGGATCGAGTCTCGGCACTGGAAGTCGACCTTGACCTGCATGCGCCGGCCGAGGAAGCCGACCAGGTCGATGGCGTCCCAGGCCTCCTTCTGGTCCCCGCGCGGCCGGTAGTAGTCGATCCGGACGACGTGGTCCTCGACCGGGTAGCCGAGGATCGAGTCCAGCACGCTGCCCTTGGTCTGCAGCTTGCTGTTGAGCGAGTCGGGGTCGTCGAGGGCCAGCCCGTCGCGGTTGCCGAGGATGTTGGTGGAGTACCAGCCCTCGACGGTGAGCGAGCGGGCGCGGAACGCTGGCGCGAGGACGGTCTTCATCATCGTCTGGCCGGTCTTGCCGTCCTTGCCGGCGACCGGGACGCCGCGGGCCTCGGCGAGGGCGACCAGCGCCGGGACGTCGGCGGCCAGCGACGGCGTGAAGTTGACGTAGCCGACGCCCTCGGCGATCGCGGCGTAGGCGTAGACCATCGCCGGGGTGATCGCGCGGTCGTCGGCGTCCAGCCCGGCCTCGAACGCCTCGACCGTCTGCAGCGCGGGCGCCGACGGGTCGGGCCAGCGCTCGGTCGAGGCGAGGTTGACCAGCACCAGGCCGTCGAGGGACTCCTCCTCGCGGAACCGCCGCAGGTCGGCGCGGACGGCGTCGACCTGGTCGCGGCGGGTCTCGGCGAGCACCACGTTGCCGCCGGTGACGTTGCGGCAGAAGTCGGCGTCACCGGCCGCGGGCCACGGGGTCAGCGCGGACAGCGCCGGCCCGACCTGCTCCAGCTGCCGGGAGTCGAGGACCGCGTGCTGCTCGGCGGCCTTGCGCAGGTCCGAGCCGTCGAGGTCCCAGCCGCGGACGACGAGGGCGTCGTAGCCGGCCAGACCCGTCGTCTCCTCGACCGGCCCGCCGGCCACCTCCAGCCCGGCGAGCGGCAGCCCGTCGGTGCCCGCGGCCCCGATCCGGAGCAGCTCCAGCCCGGCGACGGCGGTCGTGGCGACCGCGCCCCCGAGTCCGACCACAGCGACGCCGACGCGACGGGATCCTTGCGACACCACGACCTCCGCACATGTGTGAGGGGACACACTCCCCCTGGGCCGACCCTGGCACAGCGGTTGTGCACTCGCTTGGTGAGGACGAGATTCTCGCGTTCTACCTGGTTGCGCACGGCGTGTCTCTGGACGCGGGGGCCACGATGGGGCCAGGACCCGAGCCCGGAGGTGCCGCCGTGACCGTGCCGTACGCCGACGAGCCCCGCGCCGCGATGGTCGTCCCGCGCTTCGCCGTCCACCAGCGGATCACCGTGATGGTCAACCGCTACGAGGTCCGCGCCGTCGGGCCGGACGGCACCGAGGGCGAGCTGCTGGCCATGGCGCAGCAGAAGCGCCTCAAGCTCAAGGAGGAGGTGCTGTTCACCGCCGACGAGGAGCGGACCCGGCCGGTCTTCTCCTTCCGCGCCCGCCAGCGCCTCGACGTGCACGCCGAGCACGACGTCCTCGACGAGCAGGGCCGCCCGCTCGGCACGTTCAGCAAGCGGTTCGGCGCCAGCCTGCTGCGCTCGACCTGGGACCTGTCGGTGCCGGGGCTGACCGCCGTCGGCCGGGAGCGGCGGCCGTTCATCGCGATCCTGCGGCGGGTGTGGGAGCTGATCCCGTACCTCGGCGACGTCTGGGTGCCGTTCGTCTTCCACTTCGACTTCGTCGACACCGCGACCGGGCAGCCGGTGCTCGTCGTCGAGCGGCGGAAGTCGGTCCGCGACCGCTACGACGTCACCGTCCCCGACCCCCGGCTGGACTTCCGCGTCGCCGCGTCCATGGCCGTGGCGCTGGACGCACTGCAGTCGCGATGAGCGACCCCGGCGCCTTCGTCGACGACTTCGACGGCGACGACCTCGACCGCGACGTCTGGGTCCCGCACTACCTGCCGCAGTGGAGTTCCCGCGCGGCGACGGCGGCCTGCTACGAGGTCCGCGACTCCTGCCTGCGGCTGTACCTGCCCGACGACACGCCCCTGTGGTGCCCCGACGACCACCCGCCGCTGCGGGTCTCGGGCATCCAGTCCGGCGTGTTCTCCGGGCCGGTCGGCAGCACGGTCGGGCAGCAGCCGGTACGGCCCGGGGCGGTGGTCCGCGAGGAGCAGCCGGCGCACTGGGGCTGGACGCCGCGGTACGGGCGGCTGGAGATGCGCGCCCGGGCCACCGTGACGCCGCGGTCGATGGTCGCCTGGTGGCTGGTCGGGCTGGAGGACGCGCCCGAGCGCTCCGGCGAGCTGTGCGTGATGGAGGTGTTCGGCGACGCCGTCGACCCGGTCGAGGGCGCCGCCGTCGGGATGGGCACCCACCCGTTCCGCGACCCGCGGCTGGCCGAGGACTTCGCCGCGCCCCGGCCCGGCATCGACGTGGCCGAGTGGCACACCTACGCCGTCGACTGGCGGCCCGACGGTGCGGCGGTCTCCGTGGACGGGCGGGTGGTCCGCGAGGTCGCGGTCACCCCGGACTACCCGCTGCAGTCGATGGTCGCCGTCTTCGACTTCCCGGAGAGGGCGGTGCCGGGGGAGCCCTACGTCGTCCCCGAGCTCGTCGTGGACCGGTTCCGGGGGAGCCGGGAAACCGGGTGACCCGAGGCGGTGGCTCGCGGGCGCGGGCCCGGGCTGGCGGCGGCTGCGCTCGACGGCCACCTGCACCGACGACGTGCGGATCCGCCGCCGCTGACTCAGACCGGCAGCGGGAAGACCAGCAGCGAGCTCGACGCCGTCGCGACCACCTTGCCGGCGGCGTCGGTGACCTGCCCCTCGGCGAAGGCGACCCGGCGGCCGGGCTTGACCACGGTGCCGACGGCGGTCAGCGGCCCGCTGGTCTGGGTGACCGCCCGCAGGTAGGTCACCTTGAGCTCGATCGAGGTGTAGCCGACGCCGTGCGGCAGCGTGGTGTGCACCGCGCAGCCGGCGACGGAGTCCAGCAGCGTGCAGACCAGCCCGCCGTGGACGACGCCGATCGGGTTGTAGACCGACTCGTCGACGGCGCAGGCGAACTCGACCCGGCCCTCCTCGACGGCGACCAGGTCCATCTGCAGCAGCTGGGCGATCGGGGGCGGCGGCAGCACGCCGTCGCGCACCGCCTCCAGCGTCTCCAGCCCCGAGCGCTCCCGGCCGCCGGCCGCGGTGACCATCGGGTCGAACCAGGTGACCGTCCGGGAGCGCGGCTCGCCCCACCCGGCCGGCGCACCGGTCACCGGGTCGATCTCAGTGCTCACGGGTCTCGTCCGCCGGCAGCCCGGACAGCGCGCGGCCGGCGGGGGTCAGCACCCGCTCGACCCGCGAGGAGTTGACCGGCTCGCCGCAGGTGCGGCACACCCACTCGGCGTCGACGGTGTGCTCCTCGTGCCCGGCCGGCGCGTGCTGCAGGCGGACCGGCGGCTCCTCGGCGGCCCAGCGGTCCCCCCACTGCAGCAGCGCCTGCAGCACCGGCAGCAGGTCGCGGCCGGACGCGGTGAGGTGGTAGCCCGAGCGGGGCGGCGAGTCGCTGTACTGCCGGCGCTCGAGCACCCCCGCGGCGACCAGCGCGTTGAGCCGGGCGGTCAGCCGGTCGCGGGGCGCCCCGGTGCCGCGGGCGATGTCGCTGAAGCGGTGGTTGCCCAGGGAGACCTCCCGGACCACCAGCAGCGACCACCGCTCGCCGACCAGTTCCAGGGCGGCGGCGATGGTGCACGGGCGGCCGGGCAGGTCCGCGAGGTCGTAGAGCGTGGTCACGCCGTCAGTTTGCACCTCGAACCGACCCGGCGCCACCGTCTGCCCCGGAGACGCCGACGGGCGGGGACCCCGTCAGGAGTCCCCGCCCGCCGGCGGACCGTGCTGGAACGGCCCCGCTGCAGGGTCCCGCGCCGAGCCTGCGAGGCGTGGGGGCAGTGGGGTCCTTCGTCAGCTCTTGGGACGCGCGCCGGCGCGCAGGGCGCCGAGCAGGTCGTGGTTGAGCCGGGAGATGTTCTCCATCGAGATGCCCTTGGGGCAGCTCGCCGAGCACTCGCCGATGTTGGTGCAGCCGCCGAAGCCCTCGAGGTCCTGCTGGTGGATCATGTTGACCACCCGGTCGTTGCGCTCGGGCTGGCCCTGCGGCATGAGCCCCAGGTGCGTGACCTTCGCGGCCGTGAACAGCATCGACGAGGCGTTCGGGCAGGCCGCCACGCAGGCGCCGCAGCCGATGCAGGTGGCGGCGTCGAAGGCGGCGTCGGAGTCCTTCTTGGCGACCAGGATCGAGTGCGCCTCGGGGGCGGTGCCGGTCGGGGCGCTGATGTAGCCGCCCGACTGGATGATCCGGTCGAACGCCGACCGGTCGACGGCGAGGTCCTTGATGACCGGGAACGCCGTCGCCCGCCACGGCTCGACGTCGATCGTGTCGCCGTCCTTGAACGACCGCATGTGCAGCTGGCAGGTGGTGGTCTGCGGGTGGTTCTCGAACAGGCCGTTGCCGTGCGCGCGGCCGTTGATCATGACGCCGCACGACCCGCAGATGCCCTCGCGGCAGTCGTGGTCGAAGGAGACCGGGTCCTCACCGTCGAGGATGAGCTGCTCGTTGAGCACGTCGAGCATCTCGAGGAACGACATGTCCGGGGAGACGTCGGTGACCTCGTAGGTCACCATCTGCCCCTTCTCCGCCGCACTCCGCTGACGCCAGACACGCAGCTTGAGGTTCATTACTTGTAGCTCCGCTGGGCGAGGTGGACGTACTCGAACTCGAGGTCCTCCTTGTGGAGGACCGGCGGGACGCCCTCGGGCGTCCACTCCCAGGCCGCGACGTAGGCGAAGTTCTCGTCGTCGCGCAGGGCCTCCCCGTCGGGGGTCTGGCTCTCGGCCCGGAAGTGACCACCGCAGCTCTCGTTGCGGTGCAGTGCGTCGACGCACATGAGCTCGGCGAGCTCGATGAAGTCGGCGACGCGGCCGGCGTGCTCCAGGCTCTGGTTGAAGCGCCCGGCCTCGCCGGGGACCTTCACGTTGGTCCAGAACTCCTGCCGGATCTCGGGGATCCGGTCGAGCGCCTTGCGCAGGCTCTCCTCCGACCGCTCCATGCCGCACAGGTCGAACATCAGCCGGCCGAGCTCGCGGTGGAAGGAGGCGGTGGTCCGGGTGCCGTTGATCGACAGCAGCTTCTCGGTCTGCGCGCGGACGCCCTCGAGCGCCTCCACCGCGGCCGGGTGCTGCGGGTCGACCTTGTCGAACGGGCCGGAGGCCAGGTAGTCGTTGATCGTGTTCGGCAGCACGAAGTAGCCGTCGGCCAGGCCCTGCATCAGGGCGCTGGCGCCGAGCCGGTTCGCGCCGTGGTCGGAGAAGTTGGCCTCGCCGATCACGAACAGGCCGGGGATGTTGGACTGCAGGTCGTAGTCGACCCACAGACCGCCCATCGTGTAGTGCACGGCCGGGTAGATCCGCATGGGGACCTCGTAGGGGTCCTCACCCGTGATCTGGGCGTACATGTCGAAGAGGTTGCCGTACTTGGCCTCGATGGCCGGCCGGCCCAGCCGCTGCATGGCCTCGGCGAAGTCGAGGTACACGCCCAGGCCGTTGGGGCCGACGCCGCGGCCCTCGTCGCAGACGTTCTTGGCCTGCCGCGACGCGATGTCGCGGGGGACCAGGTTGCCGAACGAGGGGTAGATCCGCTCGAGGTAGTAGTCGCGCTCGTCCTCGGGGATCTGCCGCGGGTCGCGGGTGTCGCCGCGCTCCTTGGGCACCCAGACGCGGCCGTCGTTGCGCAGCGACTCGCTCATCAGCGTGAGCTTCGACTGGTACTCGCCGTGCACCGGGATGCAGGTCGGGTGGATCTGCGTGTAGCAGGGGTTGGCGAACAGCGCGCCCCGCTTGTGCGCCCGCCAGATCGCCGTGGCGTTGGAGCCCTTGGCGTTCGTGGACAGGTAGAAGACGTTGCTGTAGCCGCCGGTGGCGAGCACGACGGCGTCGGCGAAGTGCGTGCTGATCTCGCCGGTGATCAGGTTCCGCGCCACGATGCCGCGGGCCCGGCCGTCGACGACGATCAGGTCGAGCATCTCGGTGCGCGCGAACTGCTCGACGGTGCCGGCCGCCATCTGCCGCTCGAGGGCCTGGTAGGCACCGTAGAGCAGCTGCTGGCCCGTCTGGCCGCGGGCGTAGAACGTCCGCGACACCTGGGTGCCGCCGAAGGAGCGGTTGTCGAGCAGGCCGCCGTACTCGCGGGCGAAGGGCACGCCCTGGGCGACGCACTGGTCGATGATGTTGACGCTGACCTCGGCCAGCCGGTGCACGTTGTCCTCGCGGGCGCGGAAGTCGCCGCCCTTGACCGTGTCGTAGAACAGCCGGTGCACCGAGTCGCCGTCGTTGCGGTAGTTCTTGGCGGCGTTGATGCCGCCCTGCGCGGCGACGCTGTGCGCCCGGCGCGGGCTGTCCTGGTACCAGAACGACTTGACCCTGTAGCCGGCCTCGCCGAGCGTGGCGGCGGCCGAGCCGCCGGCCAGGCCGGTGCCGACGACGATGACGGTCAGCTTGCGGCGGTTGGCCGGGTTGACCAGCTTCGCCCGGAAGCGGCGCTCGCTCCAGCGCTCGCCGATCGGGACGTCCCGGGGGGCCTTGGTGTCGGCGATCGGGTCGCCGACGGTGAACAGGTCGAGGGCCATGAGGAGTGCTCCTACTCGATGATGCCGACGAGGACGCTGAGCGGCGGGATCAGGAACCCGGCGGTCAGGACGACGGCGAAGACGGTGGCGAACGCGTTGACCGTCCGCTCGCGCGTCCTGTTGCTCTGCCCCAGCGTCTGGGTGGCACTCCAGATGCCGTGCCGCAGGTGGAAGCCCAGCGCCAGCAGCGCGACGACGTAGACGAGGGTGACGATCGGGTTGGAGAACCCGGCGATCGCGCGGTCGTAGGGCGTGGAGTCGGGGCCCTCGGGGTTCGCGACCCCCAGCGTGAGGTCGAGGATGTGGTAGACGATGAACAGCGCGAGGATCACGCCGCCCCAGCGCATGGTGCGCGAGGCGTAGCTCTGGGCAACCGCCTTGCGGGCCACGTACTGGGTGGGCCGGGCGCGCTTGGCCTGCCGCCACAGCGAGATCGCGGCCCACGCGTGGGCGACCACCGCCACCAGCAGGACGACGCGGATGATCCACAGCAGCGTCTGGCCCGGGACGGCCGGCTCGCCGATCCGGCGGATCCACTCCGAGTAGCCGTTGAAGGTCTCCGCGCCGGCGAAGAGCTTGAGGTTCCCGACCATGTGCGCGACCAGGTACAGGACCAGGATGATCCCGCTGACCGCCATCACGGCCTTCTTCGCGACCGAGCTGGTCTTCGCGACCTTCGGGGTCCGCCGCTGGCCCGAGTTCGTCACCGTCACCACGGCACAAAGTTAGGCTCCATGCCCCGGTGTCGGCCATGTGAACACGACGTGACTCACCTCTCGTAAGGGAACCCTCAGCCCTGGTCAGGACGTTGGTGTCCGCCTGCCGGGGCGTGGGAGCGTGTCGGCACACCCACCCCCCATCGGAGGAGGACGCGTGGCAGGACCGACCAGGGGTTTCCTCGGCCGCAGCCGGCGCGAGCGCGACCCGCGACTGCCCCCCGGCCAGTACGACGTCGGACGCGACTGGCCCGTGCTGACCGCCGAACCCACCCCGCGCATCGCGCCGGAGACCTGGAGCATCACCGTCGACGGCCGGGTGGAGAACCCCACCACCTGGACCTGGGACGACGTCCACCGGCTCCCGGCGTCGGACTACCGCGGCGACATCCACTGCGTCACCACGTGGTCGAAGTTCGACACGCACTTCGCCGGCGTCAGCGTGGACACGCTGCTGGAGGCCGCCCGTCCCACCGCCGACGCGCACTTCGTGATCGCGACGTCGAAGACCGGCTACACCACCAACCTGCCGCTCGAGGACGTCACCGGCGGCAAGGCGTGGATCGTCTGGGAGTTCGACGGGAAGCCGCTGCCGATCGAGCACGGCGGCCCGGTGCGGCTGCTCGTGCCGCACCTGTACTTCTGGAAGAGCGCCAAGTGGGTCACCCGGCTGACCCTCCTGCAGCGCGACCAGCAGGGGTTCTGGGAGCAGAACGGCTACCACGACCGCGGCGACCCGTGGCGCGAGCAGCGGTACCAGGGTGACTGAGGAAGGACCTCCGGAAGGACCTCGCCGCCCCCCACCGCTCGCAAGCTCGCGGCGGGACCCTGCGCCGAGGCCGCCGGACCCCTCGCAGGCTCGGGGCGAGCCTCGGGACGAGGCCGACGGGGGGCCTGCAGCGGGGCCGACGGATCCCCCACCTCGCCTCCGGCGCCGCGCGCCCGCCGGCGGCTGGCGCACGGCGACCGTCCGCGAGGTCGAGCGCCCCACCCCACGCACCGTCCGGCTGCGGCTGGAGGTTCCCGACCGCGTCGACCACCTGGCCGGGCAGCACTACGTCGTCCGGCTCACCGCCGAGGACGGCTACCGGGCCCAGCGGTCCTACTCGCTGGCGTCGGCGCCGGGGGACCCGCTGGTCGAGCTGCTGGTCGAGCGGCTCGACGACGGCGAGGTGTCCACCTACCTCGCCGACGTCGTCGAGCCCGGCGACGAGCTGGAGGTCCGCGGGCCGATCGGCGGCTGGTTCGTCTGGGAGGGCGACGAGCCGGCGCTGCTCGTGGGCGGGGGCACCGGTGTGGTGCCGTTCGTGTCGATGCTGCGCACCGCGCGCGAGCTGGGCCGTGAGGACCTGCTACGGGTCGCCGTCTCCACCCGCACGCTGGCCGAGCTGCCCTACGCCGACGAGCTGCGGGCGTCCGGGGCGCTGGTGGTCACCACCCGCGAGCCGTCGGGCATCCGCCCCGCCGGGCGGCTGACCGCCGCGGACCTCGTGCCGCTGTGGGAGCCGGGCCAGACCGCCTACGTCTGCGGGTCGACGCCGTTCGCGGAGTCGGCCAGCCAGCTGCTGGTCGGCCTCGGCGTGCCGGAGCCGGACGTCCGGGTGGAGCGCTTCGGCCCCAGCGGCTCCTCGGGCTGACGCCACCCCCGGCGGCTCAGCGGCGGGAGCGCAGCCAGGAGCCGAGGGCCACGCCGGCCAGGGCCCAGAACGCGCCGGCGCCCACGCCGGCGAGCACGATCCAGAACGGGACGCGCAGTTCGTCGTCCGCGGGGCGGGGGACCGGGACGGGGCCGGGAGCGTCGGTCATGACGGCGAGCCTGGCCCGCGGGCGGAGCGAGGTCCAGGGGCCGGGCGGTCGGTGACGCGCGTCGCGGACGATGATCGGGGGCATGCCGAGCGCCGTGCCGTCTGCCGTGGCCACCGCCGTCGAGGACGTCGACCCGGAGCTGCGCGAGGCCCTGCTGGCCTGCTGGACCGACGTCTCCAACGCCGGCGGCGCGGTCGGCTTCGTCCCCCCGGTCACCCGTGACGACGTCGCTCCGGTGCTCGACGCCCTGCTCGACCGGGTGGCGCAGGGCCGCGAGCGGGTCGTGGTGCTGCGCGCGGACGGCGAGCTCGCCGGCTGGGCGGTGCTGTCGCTGTCGGTCAGCCCGCTGCGCCGGCACTGGGCCACCGTGCTGCGGGTGCAGGTCCACCCGGCCCGGCAGGGGCAGGGGCTGGGCCGGGCGCTGATGACCGGGGTCCACGACGCCGCCCGCGACCTGGGGCTGGAGATGCTGCACCTCACCGTGCGCGGCGGCTACGGCATCGAGGGCTTCTACCAGGGGCTGGGCTACCGCGAGTTCGGCCGGATGCCCGGCGCCATCCGGCTCGCCCCCGAGGACGACCGCGAGGAGATCCACCTCTACGTGGAGCTCTAGTACGTGGGGCTCCAGCCCGCCGCGGGGTCGGTGCCGGCGACGGTGCCGCGGGTGGACAGCACCGCCAGGCGGGCGAACAGCTCCTCGGCGTACCAGCCCTCCTGCGCCGTCCGCCGGACCACCGCGGCGTGCTCGGGGCGGTCGTAGGCGAAGGCGTTCAGTGCCGCCGCGGAGTCCCAGACGCTGAAGGTGCCCTGCAGGCCCAGCGGCGCCTCGCCGATGCCGACGGCCATGCGCAGGCCCGGCGCCCGGTGCAGGTCCGCCGACACCGGCGGCACCGCCGACCAGAACCGCGCCGCCCGGCGCGGCGCCAGCCGCGCCCGGGTCACGGCGGCCACCGGCCCGTCCCAGCGCTGCGGCCGCGGCCGGCCGAACGGCTCGCGGCCCGACCACAGCCCGCGCGCGGCGAGCGGGCGCAGCCGCGCCGACCACTCCTCGTCGGCGATCCGCCGCCAGCTCGCGGCGACGGGGGAGTCGTCGAGGGCGTCCGCGGCGGCGTCGTCGTCCCAGACCGCCAGCAGCCCCCAGCGGCGCGGGTCGGCGTCGCGGACGGTGAAGGTCCGCCCGTCGCCGGTGCCCAGCAGCTTGGCGAACCGCAGCCCCGGCAGGCGGGCGAGCGCCGGGCGGACCGAGGCCATCCGCAGCACCGCCCGCGGCACGGCGCGCCCGGGGACGCCCCACAGGTGCAGGGTCACCGGCCCGGGCTCGGATGGACACACGCCGCCGAGGGTAGGTGCGCGCGGTGACCGACCAGCGGCGGATCCAGCTCGGCGACACCGACGCGCCCGCGGAGGACGAGGTCGTCGAGGCCTTCGACCGGGTGGTCAGCCAGGGCGCGCAGCGGCTGCACCGCACCTGGCGGGAGGTGCTCACCACCGGGCTCGCCGGCGGCCTGGAGGTGGCGATCGGCGTGCTCGCGCTGCTCGCCGTGTACGCCGAGACCCGCAGCCACCTGCTGGCCGGGCTGGCGTTCGGCGTCGGCTTCGTCGCGCTGCTGCTGGCCCGCAGCGAGCTGTTCACCGAGGGCTTCCTGCTGCCGGTGACCGCCGTCGTCGCCGGCCGGGCGAGCTGGTCGCAGCTGGCCCGGCTGTGGGCCGGGACGCTGGCGGGCAATCTCGTCGGCGGCTGGCTGGCGATGTGGGTGGTCGTGCACGGCTTCCCGCAGCTCCGGCCGACCGTGGTGGAGTCGGCGCGGCACTTCGTCGAGTCGCCGCTGGACCTGCGCGCGGTGTGCCTGGCCTTCCTCGGCGGCGTCGTCATCACGCTGATGACCCGCATGCAGAACGGCACCTCCGCCGACGGCGCCAAGATCGTCGCCGCGTTCGCGGGCGCGTTCGTCCTGGCCGGGCTGCAGCTGTTCCACTCGGTGCTGGACTCGCTGCTGGTCTTCGGCGCCCTCCACACCGGCGCCGCGCCGTTCGGCTACGCCGACTGGCTCGCCTGGTTCTGGTACGTCACGTTGCTCAACATGGCCGGCGGGCTGATCGTGGTCACCCTGCTGCGGCTGGTGCGCAGCAAGGAGCTGCTCCAGCGGGAACGCGCCGCGGCCGCCGGCGACTGAGAAAGGACCCCTCTGCCCCCCCACCGCTCGCGAGCTCGCGGCGGGCCCCTGCAGAGGGGCCGTCCGGACCGGAAGACACCCCGCCACCTCCAGGGATCTGCGGGCACCGGTCGCCACACTGTCGGCGTGATCGAGGTCGACGGGCTCACCAAGCACTTCCGGGCGCGGGTCGCCGTCGACGACGTCGGCTTCACCGTGCACCCGGGCCGGGTGACCGGCTTCCTCGGCCCGAACGGCTCGGGCAAGACGACGACGATGCGCTGCGTCCTCGGCCTGACCCGGCCCACCGCCGGGACGGCGACGGTGCTCGGCGTGCCCTACCGCGACCTCGACGTGCCGATGCGCCGCGTCGGCGCGCTGGTGGACCCGCGGGCGCGGCACCCCGGGCGGACCGCGTACGCGCACCTGCTGGCGCTGGCGCAGGGCACCGGCCTGCCCGCCTCGCGGGTGGACGACGTCGTCGAGCTGGTCGGCCTCGGCGCGGTGGCGCACGAGCGGGTGCGCGGCTTCTCGCTGGGCATGGGGCAGCGGCTCGGCATCGCCGCGGCGCTGCTCGGCGACCCCGAGGTGCTGCTGCTCGACGAGCCGGTCAACGGACTGGACCCGGAGGGCATCCGCTGGGTGCGCGGGCTGCTGCGCGACCTGGCCGACGAGGGCCGCACGGTGCTGGTGTCCAGCCACCTGATGAGCGAGATGGAGGACACCGCCGACCACCTGGTCGTGCTCGGCCGCGGCCGGCTGCTCGCCGACGTCCCGATGGCCGACCTCCTCGGCCGGCACGCCGCGGTGCGGGTGCGCAGCCCGCAGGCGCCGCTGCTGGCCGCCGCGCTGCGCCGCGCCGGGGTGGGGGTGGCGCTGGAGACCGACGGCGCGCTGCGGGTGGAGGGCCTGGCCCCGGCCGCGGTGGGCGACGTCGCCTTCGCCGCGCGGGTGCCGGTGCACGAGCTGAGCCCGGTGGTCGCCTCACTGGAGGCGGCCTACCTCGAGCTGACCGGTGAGGACGTCGAGTACCGGGCGGGTGCGGCGTGAGGGTCGGCCCGGGCGCGGTGCTGCGCGCCGAGTGGACCAAGCTGCGGACGCTGCGCTCGACCTGGTGGTGCAGCGCCGTCTACCTGCTCGTCGTCGGCGCGTTCGGGTGGCTGGCCGCGGCCACCACGCCGACGGCGCCGGACGCGGACGCCGCGGTCGGCGTCGCGCTGATCGGGTTCGCGTTCGGCCAGGTGGTGCTCGTCGTGCTGGGGGTGCTCGCGGTCACCGCCGACCTGGGCGGCGGGATGGCGCTGTCCTCGCTGGTCGCCGTGCCGCGGCGCACCCGGCTGCTGGTGGCCAAGACCGCCGTCGTCGCGGGGTGGGCGGCGCTGCTCACCGCGCTGCTGGTCGCCGCGTGCGCGCTGGCCGCGCGGACGCTGGTCGCGGTGCCGGGCGGCGTCCCCCTGGGCGACCCGGACGTGCTGCGGTCGGCCGGCCTGCAGGTGGCCGGCGCGGTGCTGGTGACCGTGCTCGCCGCCGGGCTCGGGGCGGTGCTGCGCTCGACCGCCGGCGCGCTCGGGCTGGGCGTCGCGCTGGTGTTCGTCGCCCCGCCCGCGCTGGCGCTGGCCGGCGGGCGGACCGCCGAGCTGCTGTCGCAGGCGCTGCCGGCGCTGCGGGTGGGGGAGGAGTCCTTCCTCGCCGTCCCCACGAGCTGGCAGGTGGGCCTGGCGGTGTCGGCGGCGTGGGCGGTCGCGGCCTGGGCGCTGGGCGCGGGCCTGGTCGAGCGCCGCGACGTCTAGTGCCGCGACGCCTGGTGCCGGAACCGGTTCCCGGGCAGCATCCCCGCAGCCACCCGAGCCCGAGGAGCCCGCGATGCCCGTCCCCGCCACCGTCGAGGAGTACCTGGCGGCCCTGCCGGAGGAGGCGCGGACGGCGCTCGGGCAGGTGCGCGCCGCCGTCCTCCGCGGCATGCCCGGGGCCACCGAGACGATCCGCTACGGCATGCCGGCCGCCATGCTCGGCAGCCGCTACGGCCTGCACTACGCCGCGTGGAAGCGGCACGCGGCGCTCTACCCGGTGCCCGTGTTCGACGGTGACCTGGAGGCCGAGGTCGCGCCGCACCGCTCGGGCAAGGACGCGGTGCACCTGCCCTACCGCCGCCCGGTGCCGGAGGACCTCGTCGAGCGGGTGGCCGCGGCGGTGGCGGCCCGGCGCGCCTAGCGGGGACCGAAGGCGACGGCCCGGAAGGCCTCGAAGACCGCCGGCGGCGCCGGCGAGGACCACATCTGGTTGGCCAGCAGGACCGCGGTGGTGCCGGTGACCGGGTCGGTCCACCACGTGCTGCCCAGCCCGCCGTCCCAGCCGAAGGAGCCGGCGTGCCGGCCGCCCGGCTCGTCGGTGCGGCGGACGCCGAGGCCCAGGCCCCAGCCGCCGCCCTCGTCGTCGACCGGGCCCGCCTGCTCGGTGAGCATCGCGCGCACGGTCGGCTCGCGCAGCACCGGCTCCCCGCCGGCGAGCAGCACCCGCGCGAGGACGGCGAGGTCGTCGACGGTGGAGACCAGGCCGTCCCCGCCGTCGGGGAAGGGCGGCGGGGACGCCCACTGGCCGTCGGCGGGGTCGTGGACCTGCCGCTCGCCGTGCTCGTCCGGCGGCGTCCAGTGCGGGCCGAACCGGCCGCGGGCCGGCGCCGGCACGCCGAAGCCGGTGTCGGTCATCCCGAGCGGGACCAGCACCCGCTCGGCGAGCACCTCGGGCAGCGGCCGGCCGGCGGCGCGGGCCACGAGGACGCCGAGCACGCTCGCGCCGGTGTGGTACAGCCAACGCTCGCCGGGCTGGTGGGCCAGCGGGACGCCGGCCACCCGGCGCAGCCACTCGTCCGGAGGGGGAGCGGCCTGCGGCGCCGGCGGCCCGGCGGGCAGACCCGCCTCGCCGAGCGCGGCGACGGTCGGGGTGGGCCACGGCGCGGTGAAGTCGATGCCCAGGCCGAGCCGGAAGGTGAGGAGGTCGCGCACCGTCACCGCCCGCCGCGCCTCGACCGTGCCGGCGGCCGCGTCGGCGGGGTCGGCGAGCACCCGCCGGCCGGCCAGCTCGGGCAGCAGCGCGTCCACCGGCTCGTCGAGGGCCAGCGTGCCGTCGTCGACCAGGGTGAGCGCGGCCGTGGCCGCCACCGGCTTGGTCACCGAGGAGATGCGGAAGACGGTGTCCGGCGCGACCGGGTCGTCCCCGCCCGGGGTGTGCGTGCCCGCCGCGCCGCGGGCCACCTCGTCCCCGCGCCGCACCAGCCATGCCGCGCCCGGCACCGCCCCGTCCGCCACGGCGCCGGACACCACCTGCTCGATCTCCTCGGCCAGACTCATGCGGGGATGACCGCCCGGGGAGCCCGGGCTCATCGGTCGCGGGCGGCCCGGCGCAGCGTCGCGCGGTAGCGGGCGGTGGCCAGCCGCTGCAGGGCCCAGCTCACCGGCGGCACGAGGCGGGCGGCGGGGGAGGCCAGCCGGGAGAACACCCGGATCGAGGCGACGACGTCGCCGCCGGGGTCGAGCCGGACGGTGAAGCACTCCTCGCCGCTCTCGGGGTGGCCGGGCAGCGAGCCGTAGGCGAAGCCGCGCTCGTCGCCCGTCGTCGACGCCCAGACGACCCGGCAGGGGACGTCGTAGCCCAGCCGCGGCAGCCCCGCGGTGAGGACGACGACCGTGCCCACCTCGCCGGGCGAGCCGGTGGCGCGCACCCGCAGGCCGGTGCTGCGCTGCGGCGCCCAGGCGAACACCGCCGCGGCGACCCGCTCGAACGCCGCGCGGCCGGAGCCGACGACCTCGGTCCACGTGCCGGTGCGGTAGCCGGCGGGGAGTTCGGCGGCGCGCGTGGCGCCGACCTCGGCATAGGTGAGCGGTGCGTCGCGCAGGTCGGCGGGGGAGACGGCGCGGAGGAGACCCATGGGCCGAGTCTGTCCGCCGTGCCACGGCGACGGGTGCTGGCCGGCGCGGCCGCCGGCAGGCTCAGCGCACGCCGGCCAGGTGCCGGCCGGTCGCGTACACGGGCGCGGCGCCGGACTCGCGGATGCCGTAGCGGGCGTAGAGCCGGCCGAGTGGCCCCGGCGCCCACCAGTTGGCCCGCCCCAGCAGCCGCATGGAGGCCGGGACCAGCAGGGTCCGCACCACCGTCGCGTCGACCACGATGGCGATGAGCATCGCCACGCCGATCATCTTGATCAGCACGACGCCGGAGACGGAGAACGCGCCGATCACCACGATCAGCAGCAGTGCCGCGCTGGTGATGATCCCGCCGGTGCGCTGCAGCCCGGTGGCGACCGCGGTGGTGTTGTCGCCGGTGAGGTCGTACTGCTCGCGGATGCGGGACATCAGGAAGACCTCGTAGTCCATCGACAGCCCGAAGACGATGGCCAGCACGAGGATCGGTGAGGTGGCCTCGATGAACCCGGTCGGGGTGAACTCCAGGACGCCGGAGAGGTTGCCGTCCTGGAAGATCCACACCAGCGCGCCGAAGGAGGCGCCCAGCGACAGGACGTTCATCAGCATCGCCTTGAGCGGCAGCACGACCGACCCGAAGGCCAGGAAGAGCAGGACGAACGACGTCACCGCCACCAGCAGCGCCATCCAGGGCAGCAGCGAGCCGAGGCTGTCCAGCAGGTCGGCGTACACCGCGCCGGTGCCGCCGACGAGGACCTCGGCGTCGTCCGGTGCGGGCACCTGCCGGACCGCGGCCACCAGGTCCCGGCCCTCGGCCCCCATCGCGTTCACGTCCGCGGCGACCACCACCCGTGCCGTGCTGCCGGCGACCTCGGCGACCGTGGCGCCGTCCACCCGTGGGACGGCCTCGACGGCGGCGACGTAGGACTGCAGCGCAGCGCTGCCCTCCGCCGTGTCGGCAGGAGCGGGGAGGGTGAGGACCGCCTCGACAGGACCGGACGGGCTCGGCGGGAAGTCCCGCTCGATCGTCTCGGCGACCACCCGGCTCTCCGCACCCTCGGGCATGGCGCGCACGTCGATGCCGCCGAACTCCGCGCGCGTGAACGGCAGGGCCAGCGCGACGAGCAGCGCCCCCACGACCAGCGTGTACAGGACCGGACGGCGCATGACGCTGTGCGCGATGCGGTACCAGACCCCGTTCCGTTCGACGTCCGCGTGCGCCGGACGCCGCCGTCGGCGCACCGGGCGCCGCACCGACAGGGCGTCGACGCGGGGGCCGAGCACGGCCAGCAACGCCGGCAGCAGGGTGAGCGCGGCGAGCATCGCGATGAACACGGCGCTCATCCCGCCGAAACCCATCGACCGCAGGAACACCTGCGGGAAGACCAGCAGCCCGGCCAGCGAGATCGCCACGGTGACACCGGAGACGGCGACCGTGCGCCCGGCGGTCGCCATGGTCCGGGCGAGGGCGTCCTCCACCGTCGCCTGCCGGCGCACCTCCTCGCGGAACCGGCTGACCACGAACAGCCCGTAGTCGATGGCCAGCCCGAGGCCGAGCACGGTGACCACGTTGACCGCGAAGATCGACACGTCGGTGATCGATCCGAAGGCGCGCAGGGCCGCGAACGAGCCGAGGATCGCCGTCACCCCGATCGCCAGGGGCAGGGCGGCCGCGGCGAGGCCACCGAAGACGACGACGAGCAGGATCGCCAGGACCGGCAGCGAGATGGTCTCGGCCGTCGCGATGTCCTCGCTCACCAGCAGGTTCATGTCCCGGTTGAGGGTCACCTCGCCGCCGATCCGGGTGGTCAGCCCCGGGGCGGCCAGGTCGCCCTCGATGGCGTCGAGGACGTCCTCGCGCTCGTCCTCGTCGCCCCGCAGGCTGAGGACGGCGTAGGTGCTGCGCCGGTCCTCGCTCACCAGGAACGCCGCGCCCGTGTCGAAGAAGGACACCGTGCGCAGCACGTCGTCCTCGGGCAGGGTGCCGAGCGTGGAGGTGACCGCCTCGGCGTAGGCCGGGTCGTCGACCGTCGTCGCGTCGCTGGAGTACAGGACGACGACGTCGGCCGCGCTGCGGCCCAGCTCGTGCTCGGCCACCTCGGCGGCCCGGGAGCTCTCGCTGTCGGGGTCGAAGAACCCGCCGCCGGTCATCTGGCCGAAGACGCCGGTACCCCAGACGCCGGCGAAGGCGACGAACGCCACCGACAGCGCCAGGACCCACCGGCGCCTCCGGTACACGGCGCGACCCAGTGCCTCGAACACGGTCTCTCCCTCGTCCCGGTGGCCGGGCCGGTCACCCCTCGGCCGGCGGCGGCAGCCCTGCGTCCGCCGATGGTCGGGGGACGCGGGGGCGGGGGCGGTCGTCCCGGCGACACGGGCGCGGCTCGGGGTCCGGCGTGACACCGGACAGCCGGCACCGGGGGAGCACCCGCACCCGTCCCCGTCCGTCCACAGCGCGCTCCGCCCGTCGCCCCCCGTGGTGCCCCGGGAGCGTGTGACAGCCGTGCACGTCCCGGTGCGGCCGCAGCATGACGGTCGGGTCCGCGTCGGGGAAGGCGGAGCGACGCGGGATCGTCGCCTCGCCGCCCCGGCCGGGGTCGACGGCGGGGTCGCGGGGGCGCGTGGCCCGCCTGCACGGGTGAGCGGTGTGTCGCGCCGGCCCCCGGGCGACACGGCCCGGAACGGGCCCGTGGCCGGGATCCGGACCGGCGTAGGTTGACCGGCACTGTGCTGCCCGCCGTCACCGCCACCCGCTACGTCACCCCGCTGCGCGAGGGTGGCTCGCTGCCCGGGCTCATGGAGGCCGACGACCTCGGCACCTACGTGGTCAAGTGGCGGGCGGCCGGCCAGGGCGTGCGGGTGCTGGTGGCCGAGGTGGTCTGCGGCGAGCTGGCCCGGGCGCTGGCGCTGCCGGTGCCGGCGCTGGTCACCGTCGACGTCGTCCCGGAGCTGGCCGTCGGCGAGCCCGACCCCGAGGTGCAGGAGCTGCTGCAGCGCTCGGCCGGGCGCAACCTGGGGCTGGACTACCTGCCCGGCGCGCTGGACTTCGAGGCCGGGGTGGGCGAGGTGGAGCCCGAGCTGGCCGGGCGGGTGCTGTGGTTCGACGCGCTGGTGGGCAACGTCGACCGGTCCTGGCGCAACCCCAACATGCTGTTCTGGCACGGCCGGCTGCAGCTGATCGACCACGGCGCGGCGCTCACCTTCCACCACTCCTGGGCGGGCGCGCCGGCCGCCGTCGCCCGCCCCTACGACGCCGCCCAGCACGCGCTGGTCGAGTGCTCGCCGGACCTGCGCGCCGCCGACGCCGACCTCGCGCCGCGGGTCACCCGGCCGCTGCTGCAGCGGGTGCTGGCGCAGGTGCCCGACGACTGGCTGGAGGGACCGGAGCCAGGCGAGCCACCGGCCGCCGTCCGGGAGCGCTACGTGTCCCAGCTGCTGGCCCGGCTGGCCGCCCGCGACGCGTGGCTGCCCGGCGTGGTGGCCGCCGCGGCCGCGGGCGCGGGGGGCCGCCGCCGGTCGCCGCGCGGGGAGAACCGGCCGGCGTGGCTGGGCCCGCCCCCGCCGCCGGGGGTGACCCAGCGGTGAGCCGGGAGACCTTCGAGTACGCCGTGCTGCGGGTGGTGCCGCGGGTGGAGCGGGGGGAGGCGCTCAACGCCGGCGTGCTCGTCTACTGCCGGCAGCGCGACTACCTGGGCAGCCGGGTGCACCTCGACGTCGACCGGCTGCGCGCGCTGGACCCGACCGCCGACCCCGCCGCCATCGGACGCGCGCTGCAGGCCGCCGCCGACGTCTGCGCCGCCGACCCCGCCGCCGGCGCCGCGGGCCGGGAGGCGCTGGGCTCGCGGTTCCGGTGGCTCACCGCGCCGCGCAGCACCGTCGTCCAGCCCGGCCCGGTGCACACCGGCCTCACCGAGGACCCCGACGCCGAGGCCGACCGCCTGCTGCGCCTGCTCGTGCTGCCCGTCGAGGGCTGAGCCCTGGTCCGGTCGCCCCGGCCCCGTCCGGAGGCTCGCCCCGAGCTCGCGCGGGGGGAGGGGGACGGGGTCCTTCATCCAGGGCTGAGCGCCGGCCCGGTCGCCTCGGCGCGCTGCTTGAGGGCGGCGCCCATGGCGTGGAAGGCCGCGAGCCGGTGGCGGTTCAGGGACCGGACGAGCAGCGGGGCCAGCAGACCCCCGAACCGGTCCTGCTGCCACAGCCGCACGCCCCCGCCGTGGTCGGTGAGGGTCACGGTGTGCTCGACGTCGAACAGGCCCGGGACGCCCAGCCGGTCCAGCCGGCTCCACACCCGCAGTCGCCGGAGGGGGACCACCTCCCGGACCGTGGGCCGCAGGTCCGAGCGGAGGAGGGCGTTCACCGGCGGCACGCGGACCGACAGCCGGTTCCCCTCGACGACGGCCCCACCCGCCTCGGTGACGAACGGGTTCCAGTCGGCGTAGGCGGGCAGGTCGGTGAGCACCTCCCACACGCGCTCGGGCGGGGCGTCGATGTCGACGGACGTCCTCAGTTCGGCGGTCATCGGGACCATCTCCTGATCGGGAGGCCGCCCCGGCCCGTGCTCCGCGGGACCGGCGCTACCCCGGGAGCAGCCCGTCGATGCGGCGGGCGAGCTCGAGGTCGAGCGCGCTCACCCCCTCCGCGGAGTGGCTGACGAGGGTGAGGTGCAGCGTGCGCCACCGCAGGTCGACGTCGGGGTGGTGGTCCATCTCCTCGGCGACGTCGGCGATGGCGACGATCGCCTCCACGGCAGCGCGGAACGAGGGCAGCTGCACCGTCCGGTGCAGGCCGGTGACGTCACCGGACCACAGCGGCAGCGCGCGCAGGCCGGCCGCGACCTCGTCGGGGGACAGTCGCGGCGGCCGGGGCACGTCGGGATGCTCCTACAGGTGCAGGCCGCACTCGGTCTTGCCCCGGCCGGCCCAGCGCCCGGCGCGCGGGTCCTCGCCCGGAGCGACCGGGCGGGTGCACGGCGCGCAGCCGATCGAGGCGTACCCGATCTCCTGCAGCGGGTTGACCGGCACCCGGTGCTCGGCGATGTAGGCGTCGACGTCGTCCTGCGTCCAGGCGGCCAGCGGGTTGACCTTCACCATGCCCCGCTTGGCGTCCCAGTCGACGACCCGCGTGCCCGCGCGGGTGGCGGCCTCGTCGCGGCGGACGCCCGAGCCCCACGCGGCGTAGCCGGCCAGCGCGGTGGCCAGCGGCTGCACCTTGCGCAGCGAGCAGCACAGGTCCGGGTCGCGGTCGTGCAGCGCCGGGCCGTGCTCGGCGTCCTGCTCGGCCACCGTCCGCGGCGGCGTCACGTTGACGAGCGTGATCGGCAGGACGCTGCTGATCCAGTCGCGCGTGCCGATCGTCTCGGCGAAGTGGTAGCCGGTGTCGAGGAAGACCACGTTGACGCCCGGCACCGCCCGGGAGGCCAGGTGCGCCAGCAGCCCGTCGGCCATCGACGAGGTGATCGCGAAGTCGTCGCCGAAGGTCTCCCCGGCCCAGCGCAGCACGGCGACGGCCTGCTCGACGGGGTCGGCGATGCCCTCGAAGCGGGCGTCGGCCTCGGCGGCGAGCTCCGGCGTGGGCCGGACGGCGGTCGTCATGCCTGCACTCCTGTCCCGGTGAGCCGGACGGTGAAGGTCCGCAGGCACGCGGCGCAGTGCCACTCGCCCCCGTCCCCGTGCGGGGTCAGCTCCTCGTCCCCGCAGTACGGGCAGTGGAACACGGGCAGCTGGCGCTGCCTTCCCGCGCGGCCGCCCGTGTCCTCCGCCTCCTCGCTCACAGCAGCCAGCTCTCCTCGGCGCGGGCCACGTAGGCGGCGAACCGCTCGCCGGGCTCGCGCCGCTCCAGGTAGCCGCGCAGCACCCGCTCGCAGTAGTCCGCCGTCTCGGCCTTGGTCACCTTGTGGCCGCGGAACTTCCGGCCGAAGGCGGCGTCGACGCCGAGGTGGCCACCCAGGTGCACCTGGAAGCCCTCGACCATCTCGCCGCTCTCGTCGCGGACCATCGAGCCCTTGAAGCCGATGTCGGCGGTCTGGAAGCGGGCGCAGCTGTTCGGGCAGCCGTTGACGTTGATGCCGATCGGCTCGTCGAAGCCGGGCAGCCGCTTCTCCAGCTCGGCGTACAGGTCCTGGGCGTGCTGCTTGGTCTCGACGATGGCGAGCTTGCAGAACTCCAGGCCGGTGCAGGCCATGGTGCCGCGGCGGAAGGCGCTCGGGCGCACCAGCAGGTCGTGCTCGGCGAGCGCGGCGACCAGGTCCTCCACGTGCTCGTCCGGCACGTCGAGGACGACCATCTTCTGCTGGGTCGTCGTCCGGATGCGGCCCGCGCCGTACTGGTCCGCGAGGTCGGCGATCCGGGTGAGCACCGTCCCGCTGATCCGGCCGGTGCGCAGCGCGAAGCCGACGGCGTTGCGGCCGTCCTTCTGCCGCGCGACGCCGACGTGGTCGCGGGACTCGTTCTTCGGCGGCGCGGCCGCGGGGCCGTCGGGCAGTGCGCGGTGCAGGTACTCGTCCTGCAGCACCTGGCGGAACCGCTCCGGGCCCCAGTCGGCCATGAGGAACTTGATCCGGGCCCGGTTGCGCTGCCGGCGGTAGCCGTAGTCGCGGAAGACCGAGGTGCAGGCCGCCCACACCTCGGTGACCTCCTCCGGCTTGACGAAGACGCCGACGCGCTGGGCGAACATCGGGTTGGTCGACAGGCCGCCGCCGACCCACAGGTCGTAACCGGGCTCGCCGTCGGGGCCGACGACGCCGACGAAGGAGACGTCGTCGATCTCGGGCTCGGTGCAGTGGTCGACGCAGCCGGACATCGACGTCTTCCACTTGCGCGGCAGGTTGCTGAACGCGGGGTCGCCGACGTACCGGGCGACGGTCTGCGCCATGACGTCGGTGGCGTCGAGGACCTCGTCCTCCAGGACGCCGGCCAGCGGGCAGTTGAGCATGCCGCGCGGGGTGTCGCCGCAGGCCTCGGTCGTGGTCATGCCGACGGCCTCGAGGCGGTCCCAGATCTCGGGGACGTCCTCGATGCGGATCCAGTGGTACTGGATGTTCTGCCGGTCGGTGACGTCGGCGACGTCGCGGCCGAACTCGGTGCTGATGCCGCCGAGGGTGCGCAGCTGCTCGCTGGTCAGCGCCCCGCCGTCGGTGCGCACCCGCATCATGAAGTAGGAGTCCTCGAGCTCCTCGGGCTCCAGCACGGCGGTCTTGCCGCCGGGGATGCCCGGGGCGCGCTGGGTGTAGAGGCCCATCCAGCGCATCCGGCCGCGGAGGTCGCCGGGGTCGATGCCGTCGAAGCCGGTCCGCGAGTAGATGTCGAGGATCCGCTGACGGACCTCGAGCCCGTCGGAGTCCTTCTTCATCCGCTCGTTGGGGTTCAGCGGCTCCCGGTAGCCCAGCGCCCACTGGCCCTGGCCGCGCTGAGGGGCGTCACGGCGCGCGGGCCGGTTGCTCGGACGGGGAGGTGCGGACACGGTGCACTTCTTCCTGCGCCGTCCGCGCCGGTCTGCACCCGCGCGGGAGGGCGCTGCCAGGTCGGGGTCGCGGCTCCGGGCCGCGGGGGAGGACTGGTGGTCAGCGCGAGGCGCGACAGGCGGCGCTGCTGACGAGAGCGAGGTCGACGTGCAGACGCGCGACGAGGAGGCTGCCGCGGTCCGTCACGCCCCCATGGTCGCACACGTCCGGCCCCGGCCGGTGTGACCCGAGGGGCGGCGTCCGCCGCGGTCGTCCTCAGGGGGCGTCGTCGCCGAACGAACGCCAGGCGCTCTCGACGGCGGCGAGCTCGGCCGCGTACCCGGGCAGCTTCCCCGCGACGACGTCGGCGAGGGTGACCTCCTCCAGCACCCGCCGGTAGGCGGCGCGGGCGGCGACCCACACGCTGGCCAGCTCCTCGGCGGCGCCGGGGTAGCTGACGTCCTCGGGCCGCTGCCCGTGCACCTCGGCGAGGAAGCCCTGCTCCACCCGCATGACCCGGGCGATGGAGATCTCCGACGGCGGCAGCGCCAGCCGGTACCCGCCCTCGCGGCCCCGCTGGCTGGTGACCAGCCGGGCGTGCTGGAGGTCGCCGAGGATCCCCTGCAGGAAGCGCGAGGGGAGGCCCTGGTTGGTGGCGATCCGGTCGCAGGTCAGCGCGCCCGGCGCCGCGGCGGCCAGCTCGAGGGCCGCGCGGACGGCGTAGTCGACCCGGGCGGTGATGCGCACGGTGCTCCTCCCTGCGGCCCCTGCTGCCGGGTCCCGCGGGCCCATCCTGCCCGGTCTGCCAGGGTGACGGCGTGTACCGGCTGCGCTTCACCACGGTCGTGGCGGCGCCGCTGACCGTCGCCTTCGACGTCGCCCGGGCCCTCGGCCGCCCCTGGCGGTTCCCGCTGGAGGAGGTCGAGTCGGTCCGCCCGGTGCGCGACCTGTACGCCGCCGGGCCGGGGCGGGGGTGGCGCAGCCTCACCCACGAGCGCCGGTTCACCGCGACCGGCGCCGGCACCGTCGTCGACGAGCAGGTCGACTGGGACACCGGCCTGCCCGGGGCGCTCGGCGGCCTGGTCGACCAGACCGTGCTGCGCCGGCGGGTGCTGCGGTCGATGCGCCGGCACCTGGACGGCTACGCCGCCGCGGCCGCGGTGCGCGCCCTCGACGTCGTCCAGGTGGTCGGCGCGGCGGTCGTCCGGGGGGACCGGGTGCTGGTCGCCCAGCGCGGGTCGGGACCGCTCGCAGGACTGTGGGAGTTCCCCGGGGGCAAGGTGGAGCCGGGGGAGGACGACGTCGCGGCGCTGGTCCGCGAGTGCGCCGAGGAGATGGGGGTCGTCGTCGCCCCTCAGGCGTTCCTCGGCGAGGTGCCGCTGGACGGCCGGGTGGCGGGCGGGGCGCCCGGCGCCTCGACGCTGCGGGTCTGGTGGGCCCGGCTGGCCTCCGGCGAGCCGGTCGCGCACGAGCACCGCGAGCTGCGCTGGGTGGGCGCCGCCGACCTCGACGGCCTGGACTGGATCGCCGCCGACCGCCCCCTGCTGCCCGCGGTCCGCGACCTGCTCACCCGGCTCTAGACGCACCAGGGGCGCCGTCCGTGCCGGACGGCACCCCTGGTTCGAGGCGGGTCAGCGCGTCACTTGAAGGCGTCCTTGACCTTCTCGCCGGCCTGCTTGAGGTTGCCGGCGGCCTTGTCCTTGGCGCCCTCGGCCTGCAGGTCGCGGTCGCCCGTGGCCTCGCCGACGCGCTCCTTGCCCTCGCCCGCCACTTCCTGGGCCTTGTTCTGCAGCTTGTCGATGCCGCTCACGGTGGGCTCCTCCCTCTCGGATGGCGGTGCAGTACCCGGGAGTAGGCTGACCACACCGAGTTCGCCTGTACGGCGGAAGTCCTCCGGGGTGAGCGACTGCGGACCGTAAGCCCTGCGGTCCGCGGGCCTGTCGACCGCTGCCGTTGCAGCGGTGTGACAGGAGTCGTGAGCCTCGGTCACAAATCGGTTGCGGACGTGGACGGTCCTCGTCAGGGGTGCCTAGGGTCGCCACGGCGTACCGGGTCCGTTCCGTGGTGTCCACCCGGAGGACTCCGGCGCCCGGGTGCGCAGTGTCCCCGTTCGCATACCAGTCCGTTCCCCCCGCGCACGCGGGACGAGGGAGGCATCACACGTGAAGTTGAGCAAGCGCCGGTCGGCGCTCGTCGCCGTCGGCCTGTCCGGCGCTCTCCTGCTGTCCGCCTGTGGCGGCGGCAGCGACGACAGCGGCTCCGGCGACAGCGGCAGTGGCGGCGGCGCGAGCGGCGGCACCTTCAGCGTCTACATCGGTGAGCCGGAGAACCCGCTCGTCCCGGGCAACACCACGGAGTCCGAGGGTGACCAGGTCGTCAACGCGCTGTGGACCGGCCTGGTGAAGTACGCCGAGGACGGCTCCGTCGACTACTCGGGTGTCGCCGAGTCGATCGAGTCCGAGGACAACACCACCTGGACCGTCACGCTCAAGGACGGCTGGACCTTCCACGACGGGAGCCCGGTCAACGCCGAGTCCTTCGTCAACGCCTGGAACTACACCGCCTACAGCCCGAACGCCCAGGGCGCCGCGTCCTACCTGTCGCGGATCGCGGGCTACGCCGACCTGCAGGCGCCGACCGACGACGCCGGCAACGTGACCGGCGAGCCGGCCGCCCAGCAGATGAGCGGCCTGCAGGTCGTCGACGACCTCACCTTCACGGTGACGCTGTCCTCGCCGTTCTCGAACTTCCCGGCGGTCGTGGGCTACAACTCGTTCTACCCGCTGCCGCAGGCGTTCTTCGACGACCCCGAGGGCTTCGGCACCCGCCCGATCGGCAACGGCCCGTTCCAGGCGGAGGAGGACTTCGTCCCCGGTCAGGGTGTCTCGCTGACCCGCTACGAGGACTACGCCGGCGACGACGCCGCGAAGGCCGACGGCGTCGACTTCGTCGTCTACGCCGACGTCAACACCGCCTACACCGACGTGCAGGCCGGCAACCTCGACATCGTCGACGTCATCCCGCCGGACGTCATCGAGTCGGCCCGGTCCGAGTTCGGCGACCGGTTCATCGAGACCGAGTCCTCGCAGATCACCTACATCGGGTTCCCGACCTACGACGAGCGCTTCGCCGACCCGCGGGTCCGCCAGGCGTTCTCCATGGCCGTCGACCGGGAGGCGATCTCCGAGGCGATCTTCCAGGGCACCCGCGCCCCGGCCGACTCGTTCATCCCGCCGGTCGTCGACGGCTACCGCGAGGGCAGCTGCACCTACTGCACCCTCGACGCCGACCGGGCCAACCAGCTGCTCGACGAGGCCGGCTTCGACCGCAGCCAGCCCGTCGACCTGTGGTTCAACGCCGGCGCCGGTCACGACGCGTGGATGGAGGCCGTGGGCAACCAGCTGCGCGAGAACCTCGGCGTCGAGTACGTCCTCCAGGGCAACCTCGACTTCGCCGAGTACCTGCCGCTGGGCGAGTCGCAGGGCTGGACCGGTCCGTTCCGCTACGGCTGGAGCTTCGACTACCCGGCCCCGGACAGCTACCTGACGCCGCTGTTCACGACCTCGTCGCTCGCCCCGGCCGGCTCGAACTACTCCTTCTGGACCAACCCCGAGGTCGAGAGCCTGATCACCCAGGGTGACCAGGCCGAGAGCCCGGAGGCCGGCGTGGAGGACTACCAGGCGGCGGAGGACATCATCGCCGAGGAGATGCCGATGGCGCCGATGTTCTTCACGGAGATCCAGTCCGTGACCTCCGAGAACGTCTCCGACGTCCGCCTGGACCTGTTCCAGCGGATCGTCCTCTCCGAGGTCACCGTCAACAACGCCTGACCCGACCCCGCAGGACCCGCACCACCCGCCGGGGGCGCCCGTCCGACCAGGACGGTCGCCCCCGGCGGCGCGTGTGCGGCCCTGCGGGCACGATGGACACCGGCGCCGCCGTGAACCCGGCGGCGCACACACCCCGAGGGGGACCATGGGCCGCTACGTCGCGCGCCGCCTGCTGCTCACCATCCCGGTTCTGCTGGGCGCCTCGTTCCTGATCTTCGCGATGGTCTACGCCCTGCCGGGCGACCCCATCCGCGCACTGGGTGGTGACCGTCCGCTCTCGCCCGCCGTGATCGCCGAGCTGCGTGAGCGGTTCAACCTCAACGACCCCCTGTACGTCCAGTACTGGGAGTACCTGAAGAGCCTGTTCCAGGGCGACCTGGGCACCGACTTCCGCGGCCGGCCGGTGCTCGACACCATCGAGCGCGCACTGCCGGTGACGATCAAGCTCGCCCTCACCGCGGTCGTCTTCGAGATCCTCATCGGCCTGGTCGCCGGTGTGCTCGCCGGCATCCGGCGCAACAGCTTCTTCGACAACCTGGTGCTGGTCTCGACGACGCTGATCGTCTCGATCCCGATCCTGGTGCTGGCCTTCTTCGCCCAGCTCCTCTTCGGCCTCAAGCTCGGCTGGTTCCCCATCGCCGGGACCAACGAGGGGCTCTACAGCTACCTGCTGCCCGGCCTGGTCCTCGCGTCCGGGTCGCTGGCCTACGTGGCCCGGCTGACCCGCACCAGCCTCGCGGAGAACCTGCGCGCCGACTACGTGCGCACGGCGCGGGCCAAGGGCCTGCCCAAGCGGACGGTCATCGTCCGGCACACGCTGCGCAACAGCCTGATCCCGGTCGTCACGTTCATCGGCGCCGACATCGGCACGCTGCTGGGCGGGGCGATCGTCACCGAGACGGTGTTCAACCTGCCCGGCATCGGCCGGGAGGTGTTCAACGCGATCCGCTCCCAGGAGGGCGCGGTCGTCGTCGGCATCGTCACCCTGATGGTGTTCTTCTTCATCTTCTTCAACCTGGTCGTGGACGTGCTCTACGCCGTCCTCGACCCGAGGATCCGCTATGACTGACCAGCAGCAGCTCGACCTGCGCAAGGACGAGGTGGAGGCCGGCACCACGACCGGCCTCGCCAGCCCGTCGGTCGACGTCACCAAGGAGCGGCAGAACAGCCTCTGGAGCGACGCCTGGGGCGAGCTGCGGCGCAACCCGCTGTTCTGGATCGGTGCCGTCCTCGGTGTGTTCTTCCTCCTGATGGCGCTGTTCCCGCAGGTGTTCGCGCGCGGGGCCGACCCGCGCTCCTGCGACCTGTCCAACTCCCGGGGCAGGCCCTCGGCGCAGCACTGGTTCGGCTTCGACACCCAGGGCTGCGACTACCTGGCCAACGTGGTCTACGGCGCCCGCAACTCGCTGATCATCGGCGTCATCGCCGTGCTGGTCATCCTGCTGCTCGGCGTCATCGTCGGGGCGATCGCCGGCTACTACGGCGGCCTGACCGACGGGATCCTCGCGCGGATCGCGGACATCTTCTACGCGCTGCCGCTCATCCTCGGCGCGCTGGTGCTGCTGCGGGTGGGCCCCTCGACCGACATCCCGGTCATCAACAGCCGCGGGCCCGGCGCGGTGGCCATCGCCCTGGCGCTGTTCGGCTGGATGACGGCGATGCGGCTGGTCCGCTCCCAGGTCATCGCGGTCAAGAGCTCCGACTACGTGGCCGCCGCCCGTGCCATGGGGGCGGGCAGCCGGCGCATCCTGCTGCGGCACATCCTGCCCAACGCGGTCGCCCCGGTGCTGGTCTACGCGACGATCACCATCGGCGTGATCATCGCCGCGGAGGCGACGCTGACCTACCTCGGCGTCGGCCTGCAGCGGCCGGCGATCTCCTGGGGCCTGCAGATCGAGGCGGGGCAGGACTCCATCCGCACCGCACCGCACCTGGTGCTGTTCCCCAGCCTGATCCTGACCCTGACCGTGATGGCGTTCGTGATGATGGGTGACGCCCTGCGCGACGCCCTCGACCCGAGGCAGCGCGCATGACCAACCTCGACCTGACCAAGCCGACCGCGGAGCTCGCCGGGCAGGGCACGCCCCTGCTCGAGGTCGACGACCTGCACGTGGAGTTCCGCACCCGCGCGGGCACGGTGCACGCCGTCAACGGCGTGAGCTACAGCCTGGCGGCAGGGGAGACCCTGGCCATCCTCGGCGAGTCCGGCTCCGGCAAGTCCGTGTCGGCCCAGGCGATCATGGGGATCCTCGAGACCCCGCCCGCGGTCATCACCGGCGGCGGCATCTGGTTCCAGGGCAAGAACATGCTGGAGATGTCCGCCGAGGACCAGCGGAAGATCCGCGGCCCCGGCATCTCGATGATCTTCCAGGACGCCCTGTCGTCGCTGAACCCCGTGTACAGCGTGGGCTTCCAGATCGGCGAGATGTTCCGGGCGCACCGGGGGATGGGCAAGAAGGAAGCCCGCAAGCGGGCCATCGAGCTCATGGACCGGGTGCGCATCCCGGCCGCGGCCCGCCGCGTCGACGACTACCCGCACCAGTTCTCCGGCGGCATGCGCCAGCGCGTGATGATCGCCATGGCCATCGCCCTGGACCCGCGGATCCTCATCGCCGACGAGCCGACCACCGCCCTCGACGTCACCGTGCAGGCGCAGGTCATGGACCTGCTCAAGGACCTGCAGGACGAGACGGGGATGGGGCTGATCCTCATCACCCACGACCTCGGCGTCGTCAACGAGGTCGCGGACAACGTCGCGGTCATGTACGCCGGCGAGATCGTCGAGCGGGGTACCGTCGACGACGTCTTCACCCGCCCCTCGCACCCCTACACCGAGGGGCTCATGGGCTCGGTGCCGCAGGTCGAGGCGAAGGGCGGGCGGCTGCAGCCGATCGCCGGCCAGCCCCCGAACCTCGCGCACATCCCCAGCGGCTGCCCGTTCCACCCGCGGTGCCCGCACCGCCGGCTCGGCCAGGCGGCCGCGCCGGGGCGGGAGTGCGCCACCGACGTCCCGCCGCTGCGGCTGGTCGTGCCGGGACGCGAGGCGGCCTGCCACTACAGCGAGGAGGTCCTCGGTGTCGCAGCCGAGTGAGTCCGGCGCCACCGCGGCGTCGTCCCTGTCGGAGTCGTCGCCGTCCACCGGGGTGGCGCCGGGCGGTGCGTCCCTGACGAAGCCCGCGCCGTCGGGTGCCCGGGGCGCGATGGGGGAGCCGCTGCTCGAGATCCGCGGGTTGCAGAAGCACTTCCCGCTGACGCAGGGCGTCGTCTTCAAGCGCACGATCGGCCACGTCCGCGCGGTCGACGGCGTGGACCTGACCCTGCGCCGCGGCGAGACCGTGGGCCTGGTGGGCGAGTCGGGTTGCGGCAAGTCGACGGTGTCGAAGCTGATCGTGGCGCTGGAGCGGCCGACCGCCGGGTCGATCCTCTACAAGGGCAAGGACGTCGCCCGCATGGGCGGCCGCGCGCTCAAGGACTACCGGCGCGAGGTCCAGATCATCTTCCAGGACCCGTACGCGTCGCTGAACCCGCGGATGACCGTCGGCGACATCGTCGCCGAGGGCTGGGCCGTGCACGACGACGTCGCCCCGCGGAAGGGCCGGCTCAAGCGCACGCAGGAGCTGCTCGACCGCGTCGGCCTCAACCCCGACTACGTCAACCGCTACCCGCACCAGTTCTCCGGCGGCCAGCGGCAGCGCATCGGCATCGCCCGGGCGCTGGCGCTGCAGCCGGAGGTCATCGTCTGCGACGAGCCGGTGTCCGCGCTCGACGTCTCGGTGCAGGCGCAGGTGGTCAACCTGCTCGAGGACCTGCAGGACGAGTTCGGCCTGTCCTACCTGTTCATCGCGCACGACCTGTCGGTGGTGCGGCACATCTCCGACAGGGTCGCGGTGATGTACCTGGGCAGCATCGTGGAGGAGGGCACCGACGAGGAGGTCTACGCCTCGCCGTCGCACCCCTACACCCAGGCGCTGCTGTCCTCGGTGCCGCTGCACGAGCCGCACCTGCGCGGGCAGAAGGACCGGATCCTGCTGCAGGGGGACGTCCCCAGCCCCGCCGACCCGCCGTCGGGCTGCCGGTTCCGCACCCGCTGCTGGAAGGCGCAGGACATCTGTGCTCAGGAGGCCCCGGCGCTGGTCGACCGCGGTCAGGGCCACCCCTCGGCCTGCCACTTCGCCGAGGCCCGGGTGGTCGTCCCGGTCGACGCCGAGTAGCACCTCCCGCATCGCGACGACGGCGCGGTGGCTCCCTCCCGGGGGAGCCGCCGCGCCGTCGTCGTCACGGGGTCCCGACCAGCGGCAGCACCCGCTCCCGGAGCAGCTCGAGCCGGCGCACCGGGTCGGTCAGCGGCCAGAGCAGCACCCGCTGCACGCCGGCCGCCGCGAACCCGGTCGGCGAGGGGGAGGTGGGCGCCGTACTCCACGCCCGCACCGTCCGTCCCGGCGGCGGCCCGCGCCAGGGGCGCAGGTCCGTGCGGCGGGACGCCCGGTGGGAGACTGTGCGCCCGTGACCGCCGACCGCCGCATCCTCCTGGTCCACGCCCACCCCGACGACGAGACGATCAACAACGGCGCCACGATGGCGCGCTACGCCGCCGAGGGGGCGCAGGTCACGCTGCTCACCTGCACGCTGGGGGAGGAGGGCGAGGTCCTCGTGCCCGAGCTGGCGCAGCTGGCCCCCGACCAGGCCGACCAGCTCGGCGGCTACCGGATCGGCGAGCTGGCCGCCGCCATGGCCGCCCTCGGCGTCACCGACAGCCGCTTCCTCGGCGGGGCCGGCCGCTACCGCGACTCCGGGATGATGGGGACGCCGGCCAACGACCACCCCCGCGCCTTCTGGAACGCCGACCTCGACGAGGCGGTGGGCCACGCGGTCGCCGTCGTGCGGGCGGTCCGGCCGCAGGTCGTGGTCACCTACGACGAGAACGGCGGCTACGGCCACCCGGACCACATCCAGGCCCACCGGGTCGCGATGGCCGCCGTCGAGCGCGCCGCCGACGCCGCCTGGCGCCCGGAGCTGGGCGGGGCGTGGGACGTCGCGAAGGTCTACTGGGCCTGCGTGCCGCGGTCGGTGCTGCGCGAGGGCGCCGAGGCCATGGCCGCGCTGGGGGAGGCCTCGCCGTTCCAGCAGCTCGGCGAGATCGACGACATCCCCTTCGCCGTCCCCGACGAGGTGGTGACCGCCGCCGTCGACGGCCGCGGGTACGCCGCCCGCAAGGACGCCGCCATGCGGGCGCACGCCACCCAGATCACCGTCGACGGGCCGTTCTTCGCGCTGTCCAACAACTTCGGCCAGGAGGTGCTCGGCGTCGAGCACTACCGGCTGGTGCGCGGCGGGCGCGGCCCCGCGGGGGACGGGCCGCACGGGTGGGAGGACGACCTGTTCGCCGGTCTGGACGCGTGAGCCGGGTCCCCGGGCTGGTCCTCGCCGGGCTCGCGGCGGTGCTGGCCGCCGGGTGGCTGGCGCTGGTCGAGGTCTTCTGGCTGCCGCTGCGGGTGGCCGGCGTGCTGCTGCCCCTGTCGGTGCTGGCCGCCGTCGCGGGCAACTACCTGCTGGTCACCGGCGCGCACCGGCTCACCGGCTCGCGCGTGGTCGCGCTGCTGCCGGCGGCCACCTGGCTGGTGGTCGCGGTCGGCGCCACGATGCCGCGGCCCGAGGGCGACCTGGTCGCCGTCGGCACCGGCGGGCTCGGCGCGGTCACCCTCGCGTTCCTCGGCCTCGGGGTGGTCGCCGCGGCGGTCGCCGTGGGCCGGGTGCTGGCGACGCCGCGCCGTCCGGCCGGCCCGCCGGCCTGAGGGTCAGCGCGTCCCCCGCGGGCGGGGGACCGCGCCGCGCACCGCGTGCCGCGCCAGCCAGGCGGGGAACCGCGCGGCCGGCATCGGGCGGGCGACGTGCCAGCCCTGGACGACGTCGCAGCCCATCCGGTGCAGCGCCTCCTGCGTCTCGGCGTCCTCCACGCCCTCGACGACGAAGGTCATGCCCAGGTCGCGGGCCAGCTGCTGCGTGCTGCGGACGATCGCCGCGGCGCGCGGGTCCCGGGTCAGCGACGTGACGAAGCTGCGGTCGAGCTTGAGCTCGTCCACCGGCAGCGCCCGCAGGTAGGTGAGCGAGGAGTAGCCGGTGCCGTAGTCGTCGACCGACAGCCGCACGCCCAGGCGGCGGAGGTCGGCGAGCACCTGCTGGCTGCGGGCGGCGTCGGCCATGAGCACGTCCTCGGTGATCTCCAGGACCAGCGCCCCGGCCGGCACCCCGCGCGTCTCCAGCAGCAGCGCCACCTGGTCGGGCAGCGCGAGGTCCTGCAGGTTCGACACCGACAGGTTCACCGCCAGCGACAGGTCGTGCCCGGCGTCGCGCCAGACCCGGACGTCGAGCAGCGAGCGCTCGAGCACCCGCAGCGTGAGGCGGCGCATGAGCCCCGCCTGCTCGGCCAGCGGCAGGAAGATGTCCGGGGCGAGCAGCCCGCGCTCGGGGTGCTCCCACCGGACCAGCGCCTCGACGCCGACGACGCGGCCCGAGCGCAGGTCGAGCTCGGGCTGGTAGTGCGGCACCAGTTCCTCGGTGTCCAGCGCGGTGCGCAACTGCTCGAGGGTGCGCAGCCGGTCGCGGGAGTCGGTGGTGCCCTCCGGCGTCCACACCCGGTGCCCCTCGCGGCCGCGCTTGGCGCCGTACATGGCGGTGTCGGCGCGGGCCAGCAGCAGGGACCGGTCGCGGCCGTGCTCCGGGCACAGGGCGACGCCGATGCTGGCGTCCACGTGCAGCGGCTGGCCGTCGAGGACGAACGCCTCGCGCAGCGCGCCGCCCAGCCGCTCGGCGACGTCGCGGGCGCGGGCCTCGCCGGCGTCGGGCAGCAGGACGGCGAACTCGTCCCCGCCCATCCGGGCCAGCAGGTCCCCGGGCCCCAGGACGGCCTCCAGCCGCGGGCCGACCAGGCAGAGCAGGTCGTCGCCGACGCTGTGGCCGAAGCTGTCGTTGATCTCCTTGAACCGGTCGAGGTCGATCATCAGGACGGCGCAGGAGCGGTGCGGCTCGGCGTAGATGGTCCGCTCGACCAGCTCGGTGAACCGGCGCCGGTTGGCCAGCCCGGTGAGCGGGTCGTGGTGCGCCTCGCTGGCCAGCTGCGCCAGCCGCACCTGCTCCACCGCCCGGAGCGCGGCGTTCTCCACCACGAGCGCGCCCTCGAGGGTGAGGTGGGCGACCGCCGCGCGGACCGCCGGCGACCAGGTGTGCGCCCGGCCGACCGAGCCGGAGACGACCATCCCCAGCAGCCGCCCACCGGCCAGCAGCGGCACGGTGACGTAGGAGGTCAGGCCGAGCGCGGCGACGAGGTCGGCCGGCAGCAGGTCGCTGGCCGCGGCGTCCTCGACGAAGACCGGACGGCGCTCCTCGGCGACCCGGCGCCACAGCGGCACCGAGTCCGCCGGCCGGCCGGCGGCGCGCGCGGTGACCACCTGCCGCGCCCCGGGCGACCAGCCGACCAGGCGGATGTCCTCGACCCGGCCGTCGTCCCCGATGAGGTAGGCCGCGCCCCGGTCGGTGCCGGCCAGCCGCTGGACGGCGGCCGCGAGCACCTCGGCGGCGGCGGCCACGCCGGTGACGCCGGCGCCGTCGACCAGCAGCTGCCGGACCGCGCCGGCCACCTCGAGCTCGTCGGTGCGCGCCTGCGCCGCCCGGGCCTGCTCGACGACCCCGCCGAGGTGGGCGCCGACCGCGGCGGCCAGCCGGCGCACCTCGGCCGAGAAGGGGCGCAGCGCGACGCTGTCCAGGGTGAGGACGCCGGCGACGTGCGGGGGCCGGCCCAGCGGCACGGCCAGCAGCGAGCCGACGCCGAAGGCCTCCACCCACCAGTCGGTGAGCAGGGCGCTGCCGCGGTCGGCGGGGGCCGGGACGCCGGTGCGCAGCACCTGCTCGACCAGAGCCGGCGGCGTCGGCGCGCTGCGGAACCGCTCCCACCCGGCCCGGTCGCGGCGGCCGTCGGCGTAGCGGGCCATGTAGGGCACCGGGCGGCCGTCCTCGAGCAGGAAGACGCAGGCCCGGTCGACCCCGCCGAGGACGGCCAGCCGCTCGCAGGCGGCGGCCAGCAGGTGCTCCACCGACCGCGCCTGGGTGGCGGCCTCGACGATGTCGAGCAGCGTCTCGGCCGACGCGAGCCGGCGGCGCTCCGCGCGGCGGGCCCAGGCGTGGACCAGGGGCTGCGCCAGCCGGGCCGCGGTGTGCTGCACGCGCGGGTCGGCCGCCCGGTGCGCGGGCTCGACGACCAGCACGCCGAGGACGTCGTCGCCGTCGACCACGGGCGTGCCGGCGGCGTCGTGCACGCCCAGCGCGGCCAGCTCGCGCGCCTCCGGGCCGGTGTCGCCCGGCTGCACGGTCAGCGGCCGGCGGTCGCGCACGAGGGTGGTGAGGAACGGGGAGCGGCTGACGGCGAGCGGCACCCGGACGGTGGCGTTGCGCGGGCCGCCGGCGGACTCGTCGACCGACTGCACGAACGGGACGCCCATGTCGGTGGCCGCCTCGTGCGCCCACACCGACACCCGGTCGGCACCCAGCGCCAGGCGCACGGAGCCCAGCCGGTGCTCCAGCGCGGCCTCGGCGTCGTAGGGCGAGGCGTCCCGCGCCGCCACCGGCCCGGGGGGCGGGGGGCACGGCTGCTCGGTCACGTCGATGGGGATCGGCTCCGTTCCGCATCCCTCGAGACGTGCGGCACGTCTCCCCCTGCGGGGTGAGCCGGGACTCAGCCCGGCGCCCACCGGTAGTGGTAGCGGTGGTGCTCGACGTAGCCGGCCCGGCGGTACAGGGCCCGGGCCGGCGCGTTGGACGCGGTGACCTGCAGGTACACCCGGCGCGCGCCGCGCTCCGCGCCCCACCGGGTGACCGCCGCCATCACCGCCGTCGCGAGGCCGCGGCGGCGGGCGTCCTCGACGACGGTGACCGCGCTGACGCCCAGCCAGCCGTCGGTGACCACGCCGCGGGCCACCGCGACCGGCGCCGCGCCCGGCTCCGGCCGCACGGCCGCGAACACGACGACGGGGGCGTTGCCCAGCACGGCGGGCGCGGTCGGCGGCAGCAGGTTCCCGAGGTGCCGGTAGGCGCCCAGCCAGCCGTCGTCGGGAGTGGGGGAGAGCTCCACCGGCACGCCGCCGGCGGCGCCGGGGACCAGCGGGGCGGTGAGCACCAGGACGTCCTCGTCGCGCTCCCACCCCGCGGCGGCGAACGCGGCGTCGGCGGGGCGGGCCTGCACGCCGGGCAGCGCCGCGCCGGGCCGCAGCCCGCGCCGGCGGTACCAGGCGGCCACCGCGCCGACCGCTTCCGGCAGCGGCCGGCCGGGGCCACCGGTGACCAGCACGGTGTTGGCCCGGCCGGTGAACCCGCCCCCGGCGCGCAGCAGCCAGTCGCCGAGCGGCTCCTCCTCGGTGCCGCGCCAGCCGCGCGCGGCCACCCGCTCCAGGTCGGCCACGCCGAGGGGCGAGCGGCTCTGTCCCACGGCCCGATCCCGCGGGGCACGCCTCCGCGTCCCTCCACCGGGGCGGGCGCGGTCCACCCGTCGCGCCCGGCCCCGGGCGCCGGGGCCATACTGACGGGCGACACGCGCGGGCCCGGCGGGAGCCGGGACCGCTGCCCGCACGTCCCCCAGGGAGGACCCACCGTGACCTACGTGATCACCCAGGCCTGCGTCGACGTCCTCGACAAGGCGTGCATCGACGAGTGTCCGGTGGACTGCATCTACGAGGGCGACCGGATGCTCTACATCCACCCCGACGAGTGCGTCGACTGCGGCGCCTGCGAGCCGGTCTGCCCCGTCGAGGCCATCTACTACGAGGACGACGTCCCGGACAAGTGGAAGGACTTCTACAACGCCAACGTGGAGTTCTTCTCCGACCTGGGCAGCCCCGGCGGCGCGGCCAAGACCGGGAAGATCGGCAAGGACCACCCGCTGGTGGCGGCCCTCCCGCCGCAGGGCGAGGGGCACTGACGACCACCGCCCCGGGGACGGCGGCCGGCCGGCTGCCCGACTTCCCCTGGGACAGCCTCGAGGCCGCCCGGGCGCGCGCCGCGCAGCACCCGGGCGGCCTCGTCGACCTGTCCATCGGGACGCCGGTCGACGAGACCCCCGAGGTCCTGCGCACGGCGCTCGCCGCCGCGGGGGACTCCCCGGGCTACCCGACGGCGCTCGGCACCCGTGAGCTGCGGGCCGCGGCGGCCGGCTGGCTGCGGCGCCGGCTCGGCGTGACCGTGGCCGACCCGTTCGCCGCGGACCCCTCGGTCATCCCGACCGTGGGCTCCAAGGAGCTCGTGGCGCTGCTGCCCACGCTGCTGGGTCTGCGCGAGGGCACGGTGCTGATCCCCGAGGTGGCCTACCCGACCTACGAGGTCGGCGCGGTCCTGTCCGGGCTCGCCGTGCGCCGCACCGACACCCCGCCCGACGACCCCGCGGGCGTCGTCCTCGTGTGGCTGAACTCCCCGGGCAACCCGCACGGCCGCGTCCTGTCCGACGACGAGCTGCGCACGTGGGTGGCCTGGGGCCGGGCGCACGGCGTGCCGGTCGTCGCCGACGAGTGCTACGCGACGCTCGGCTGGGACGTGCAGCCGCGCTCGCTGCTGCACCCCGCCGTCGCGGGGGAGGACCACACCGGCCTGCTGGCGGTGCACTCGCTGTCCAAGCAGTCGACGGCGGCCGGCTACCGCGCCGGGCTGCTGTCGGGCGACCCGGCGCTGGTCCGCCAGGTGTGGGAGGTGCGCCGCCACCTCGGGCTGCTGGTGCCCGGGCCCGTGCAGGCCGCCATGACCGCGGCGCTGGCCGACGACGCGCACGTCGACGCGCAGCGCGAGCGCTACCGCGCCCGCCGGGAGCGGCTGGCGGCGGCGGTGCGCGCGACCGGCGCGCGGATCGACCACTCCGAGGCGGGCCTGTACCTGTGGGTCACCCGCGACGAGGACTGCTGGGTGACCGTCGACTGGCTGGCGCAGCTCGGCATCGTCCCCGCGCCCGGGTCGTTCTACGGCCCCGCCGGCGCGCGGCACGTGCGCATGGCGCTGACCGCCGCCGACGAGCGCATCGACGCCGCGGTGGAGCGCCTCACCGGCGAGGACCGCGGCCGGCACTAGCCGCCCGCAAGCAGGCGTCAGTCCTCCGCCAGAGCCCCGCAAGGGCGCACCGACACGGTGGTCCCCGTCAGCCGGGCAGCCCGCCCGGCCCCGTCGCGGAGGCCCTGCCGTGTTCCTCGTGCTGTTCCTGCTGTTCCCCGTCGCCGTCCTCGTCGCGCTGGTCGCCCTCGAGGCGCACCTGCACCGCAACCGCAGCCTCGCCGGCTCCGCCGGGATGCCCGTGGCCCTTGACCGGCCCGAGCTCCACGGCAAGAGCCGCGCCCGGCTGAGCTGACCGTCGGTCGGTGCCGCGTTCGTCGCCTCCCCGACCGCCGGACGTCCGCCGGGCACGGAGGGCTCGACCGTGTCCGCAGATCCGACACCCTCCGCCGGGCCTCCGGTGCAGCGACTGCGGGGTGGCCATCCAGGGACGACCGCAGTGGGGACAGGACCACCGACACCGGTCGATGCTGTTGGGCTTGAGGTCGAACGGGGTCTTCCCCGGGGACGTCAGGTCCTCGACGAAGTACGCCACGAGCTCCGGGTGGTGGTCCGCGAAGCTCGCGCCCGGCCGGGGAGTGGCCGCTCGCGCGGCGCCCCTCCGGTAGGAACAGGGCGGGCACCCGGTGTCGCCCACCGTGCGGTTCGCCACCCGTGCCTCCCACGTGTGCCCGCAGTCGGGGCACCGCCAGACGGCCCGGTCGTCACCTGACGGCGCGAGGTCGGCCGCGGTCAGCCCGGGGCCGCCGACCACCTCGACGAGTTGGCCGGCGACGACCGGGAAGTCCGTCGCGAGGCTCCGTCGCCGCGTCCCCGCTCGCAGCGATCGCCAGCGTCGGTCCGCACGTACCAGGGCTGCTGCCCGGTCCTCGGCGGTCGGCGGCCCGGCGTCCCGGGCGAGTCCGAAGGTCCTCAGTGCACGGACCACGGTCGCTGCCCACTCCCAGGCGTCGCCCTCCTCGGTGCTGCCCAGCAGGACCTGCTGCTCGGGGCGCGCCCGGTCGGACGGCAGGAGCCCGAGACCCTGCGGACGGACCCGAACGTACCTCCGGCCCGCGAGTCGGTCGAGCTTCCGCAGGTCACGGGCGACCGCCGCCTCGTCGCCGTGCCACCTGCTCGGGTCGAGGTCGACGAGGACGTCGAGTTCCACCACCAGCAGGTCGACGGCTTCGTCCGCGGCTCGGTCGGTGCGCGGCGTGCGTGCACCGACCTGGACCTCGAGTCCTGTCGTGAGCTCGACGAGGGCAGCGACCTGGTGCTCCAGTCGGCTGGTCCACAGGCCGGCGAGGCAGGTCGGGCACTGGGTCCCGTACTTGACGCGCTGCCGCGCGACGGCCTCCCACTCGTGGGCCTGCCTGCAACGCCAGAGGATCCGGTCCTGCGCTCCGCTCGGGGTGCTGTCGACGTCCCGGTCCGGGCGGGACAGGTTCCTGACGAACTCCGCGACGAGGTCCTCGGACACCGCCGAGAGCGGGGGGGTCCTGGCGGGACGTGCCCGAGCCCTGTCGACCGTGCCGCGATCGGCGCAGGCAGGGCACCCCGACCGCCGCCTGGTGCGGTTGGCCACGGACGTGACCCACTCGTGGGCACAGTCCGTGCAGCGCCACCGGCAGCGGGCGCCACTCCCGGCACTGAGGTCCTCGGCTCGGTAGTGCGGCGGCGCGCCGTCGACCACGGTCAGGAACTGAGCGGCGACCGCGGGATGCCGGGCGGCGAGGCCGAGGGCGCGCGCCCGCAGGGCCCGGCAGTCCAGTCCCCACTTCCGGGCGCGTTGGCGGACCGCGTCACCGGTCCTCCCGAATAGTGCACCGACCTGGTCCGGCGTCAGGCCGGTCGACAGGAGTCGGACGAGTCCGTCGCAATCGAGTGCCCGCCAGCTGTGGGCGGGCTCGTCGGGGTGCTCACCCATGACGGCATGGTGCGGTGCTCATCCGACAGCCCCGGCGACGGTTCCGAGGTCCCGGATCAGCGGCCGGGTGCGCTCACCGGTCAGCCGCAGTCGCGCGTGCGGTCGTCCGTGCGCAGCGCCACGGTCAGGGACTGCGCGAGGTCGGTCCAGCGTCCGTAGGCGAGCGGATACGCGCTGCGCTGCACGGCGTCGGCGACGAGGGTGAGCTCGCCGGTCTCCCAGTTGGGCACCCGCACCAGCCGGTCGTAGAACTGGCCGGCCGCGTAGACCGGGTCCTGCACCTGCGCCGGGGTGCCCCAGCCCTGCGAGGGCCGCTGCTGGAACAGGCCGAGGGAGTCCCGGTCGCCGTGGTCGAGGTTGCGCAGCGTCGACTCCTGCATCGCCGTGGCCAGCGCGATGACCACGGCCCGCTCGGGCAGCCCGCGCTGCCGGGCGACGGCCGCGATCGTCTGGGCGTTGGTCCACTGCTCGGCGGACAGCGTCACCGACGTCGAGGGGACGGTGCAGATCCCGGTCGCCGCCGGGGCGGGCGGCTCGGACCGGTCGGCCTTCCACGCCAGGGCGAACACCACGACGATCCCGATCACGTAGGCGGGCCACCACGTGCGCAGGGCGGCCGGGCCGCCCTTCTGCCGGGTCCGGCCGGCGGGACGCCGGGCGGCGGTGCGCTTCGGGGCCGGCCGGCCGCCGGAGGGGCGCTTCGCGGCCGCGCGCCGGGTACCTGTCGCCGGCCGGCGGGGCGGAGCCGTCCGTGCGCTGGTCATCGCCCCCGACTGTAGGTGCGCACCCCGGCCGGTCCCCGGACGTCGCGGTGCGGACGGGTGTCGTGGGACGGGCGTGATCGCTACCGTGACGGCCGCCTCACGCCGTCCTCCCGCCCCGCGCGATCCCTGGAGCCCGCATGCCCGACGTCCTGCTGCCCGGCGTCTCCGCCACCCGCGTGCCCACCGCACGGCTCACCCAGAACGTGCTGCACCCCGACGGCACCGACCCGGCCGGTCCCGGCGAGGCGGTGCTCCTCGTGCACGGCAACGTCAGCTCCGCGCTGTTCTGGCAGCAGACGCTGCTGGCCGTGCACGAGACCGGCCGGCACCGGGTGCTCGCGGTCGACCTGCGCGGCTACGGCGACACCGACCCGCTGCCGATCGACGCGCGCCACGGGGTCCGTGACTGGTCCGACGACCTCGGCGCGCTGCTGGACGCGCTGGGCCTGGACCGGGTGCACCTGGTCGGCTGGAGCATGGGCGCGGCCGTCGTCCTGCAGCACCTGCTCGACGCGCCGCAGCGGGTGGCCTCGGTGACCCTGGTCGCGCCGGTCTCGCCGTACGGCTTCGGCGGCACCACGGGTCCCGAGGGACGGCGGCTGGCCGACGACGGCGCGGGCTCCGGCGGGGGACTGGCCAACCCGGAGTTCGTGGCGGCACTCGCGGCCGGCGACACCTCCGACGCGACGCCGTCCTCCCCGCGGTCGGTGCTGCGCGCCTTCTACGTGGCGCCGGGCTCGCTGCCCCTGGACCCCGAGCTGGAGGACGTCTTCGTCGCCGCGATGCTGTCCACCCGCACCGGCGAGGACCACTACCCGGGCGACGCCGTACCGAGCGACGCCTGGCCGGGGACCGCGCCGGGGACGCGCGGGGTGCTCAACACGATGGCGCCCACGGTGTTCGACCTGTCCGGCGTCGTCGACCTGGCCGGCAAGCCGCCGGTGCTGTGGATCCGCGGCGACGCCGACGCGATCGTCTCCGACACCTCGGTGTTCGACCTGGCGTACCTCGGGCAGCTCGGCGCGGTGCCGGGCTGGCCGGGCGCGGAGGTCTGCCCGCCGCAGCCGACGGTCACCCAGACCCGCGCGGTGCTCGACCGCTACGCCGCGGCCGGCGGCGCCTACCGCGAGGTGGTCCTGCCCGGGGTCGGGCACTCGCCGCACGTCGAGCGGCCGCAGGAGTTCGTCGTCGCGCTGCTCGAGCACCTCGACGTCCCCGCCGAGGAGCCCGCGAACCTCAGTTGACCGGAGCGGCCTCCCTGCAGGGGCCCGCCGCGAGCGTGCGAGTGGCGGGGGCAGGGAGGCCCTTGCTCAGTCGTTGGCGTGCAGGGCGGCGTTGAGGGCGCCCCACTGGCCCGACCGCGGCAGCGCCTCCAGCGCACCGGAGACGCTGTTGCGGCGGAACAGCAGCCCGTCGCGGCCGGACAGCTCGCGGCCCTTGACCACCGACCCGTCGGGCAGGGTGATCCGGGAGCCCGCGGTGACGTAGCAGCCGGCCTCGACGACGCAGTCGTCGCCGAGGGAGATGCCGATGCCGGAGTTGGCGCCGAGCAGGCAGCCGGTGCCGATCGAGACGACCTCCCTGCCGCCCCCGGACAGCGTGCCCATGATCGACGCGCTGCCGCCGATGTCGCTGTCGGCGCCGACGACGACGCCCGCGCTGATCCGGCCCTCGACCATCGAGGGGCCGAGCGTGCCGGCGTTGTAGTTGACGAAGCCCTCGTGCATGACCGTCGTGCCCTCGGCCAGGTGCGCGCCCAGCCGCACGCGGTCCGCGTCGGCGACCCGCACGCCGGAGGGGACCACGTAGTCGACCATCCGCGGGAACTTGTCCACCGACAGCACGGTCACGTGCCCGTTCGCCGCACGCAGGGTCGCGCGGCGGGCGGGGGTCAGCTCGGTGGCCAGCACCGGGCCGGCGCTGGTCCAGGCCACGTTGGCCAGCAGGCCGAAGACGCCGTCCAGGTTGACGCCGTGCGGGCGGACCAGGCGGTGCGAGAGCAGGTGCAGCCGCAGGTAGACGTCGTGGGCGTCGGCCGGCGGCGCGTCGAGGTCGGGGACGACCGTCCGGACGCCGACCACCTCCACGCCGCGGGCGTCGTCGGTGCGCACCAGCCCGGAGAACTCGTGCCCGAGCTCGCCCCCGAGCTCCAGGGTGCCGAGCTGGTGGGTCCCGGCCGGCCCGTCGCCGCCGCCGAGCGCGGGGGAGGGGTACCAGGTGTCCAGGACGGTGCCGGAGGCGGTGATGGTCGCGAGGCCGGCGGCGACGGCGGAGCGTGGAGCGGTCACGGTCCCGACGCTACCCAGCGACGCCGCACCGCCCGCCCGTAGGCTCGGGCACCGTGACCGGCGCGCTCGACCTGGACCTGTCCGCCGACGTCCTCACCCTCACCCGGGCGCTGGTCGACACCCCGTCGGTCTCCGGCGACGAGCGGGTGCTCGCCGACGCCGTCGAGGCCGCGCTGCGGGCGCTCGGCGGGCTGGAGGTCGAGCGGGTCGGCGACACCGTGCTGGCCCGCACCACCCTCGGCCGCGACACCCGGATCGTGCTGGCCGGGCACCTGGACACCGTGCCCATCGCGGGCAACGTGCCCAGCCGGGTCGAGGACGGGCGGCTGTACGGCTGCGGCACCAGCGACATGAAGTCCGGCGACGCCGTCATGCTGCGGCTGGCCGGCCGCTTCGGCGTCCCGGGCGCGGAGCCCGCGCACGACGTCACGTTCGTCTTCTACGACAACGAGGAGGTCGAGTCCGTGAAGAGCGGCCTCGGCCGGGTGGTCCGCGAGCGGCGCGGCTGGCTCTACGGCGACCTCGCCGTCCTCCTCGAGCCCACCGACGGCGAGATCGAGGCGGGCTGCCAGGGCACGCTGCGGGCGGTGCTGGAGGTGACCGGTCGCCGGGCGCACTCGGCGCGCAGCTGGCTCGGCGTGAACGCGATCCACGGCGCCGCCGGGATCCTCGGCACGCTGGCGGCGTACGAGGCGCGGCAGGTCGAGATCGACGGCTGCACCTACCGCGAGGGGCTGAACGCCGTCCGGGTGGAGGGCGGGGTCGCGGGCAACGTCGTCCCGGACGCGTGCCGGGTGACGGTCAACTTCCGCTACGCCCCCGACCGGGACGAGGACGCCGCGGAGGCGCACGTCCGCGGGGTGTTCGCCGACGCGCTGGCCGCCGGCGCCACGCTGACCGTCGTCGACAACGCCGGCGGCGCGCTGCCGGGGCTGACCGAGCCCGCGGCCGCGGCGTTCGTCGCGGCCGTCGGCCGCCCGGCGCGGGCCAAGCTGGGCTGGACCGACGTCGCCCGGTTCGCCGCCCTCGGGATCCCGGCGGTCAACTACGGACCCGGGGACCCCCAGCTCGCGCACACCCGCGAGGAGTCCGTGCTCGTGGACCGGCTGCAGCCGGCCGAGGACGCCCTGACCGCCTACCTGTCCGGAGGCAGCGCATGACGACCATCCCGCCGCCCGACGGCGCCCGGAGGCCGCGCCCGACCCGTCACCGGGGCCCGATCATGCTGCGCGGCGGCGAGCCGGACCCGCAGACGGTCGGGACGACGACCGACCAGCGGCTGCTCGACCGCCGCGGCCCGACCGACTGGGTCCACACGGACCCGTGGCGCGTGCTGCGCATCCAGAGCGAGTTCGTCGAGGGCTTCGGCCTGCTCGCCGAGCTGCCGCGGGCGGTCAGCGTGTTCGGCAGCGCCCGCACCAAGCCCGACCACCCGCACTACGCGGCGGGCGTGGAGATCGGCGCCGCGCTGGCGCGGGCCGGCTACGCGGTCATCACCGGCGGCGGGCCGGGCGCGATGGAGGCGGCCAACCGCGGCGCGTCGGAGGCCGGCGGGCTGTCGGTGGGCCTCGGCATCGAGCTGCCGTTCGAGCAGGAGCTCAACGAGTGGGTCGACCTCGGCATCAGCTTCCGCTACTTCTTCGTGCGGAAGACGATGTTCGTGAAGTACGCGCAGGCCTTCGTCATCCTGCCCGGCGGCTTCGGCACCCTCGACGAGCTGTTCGAGGCGCTGACGCTGGTGCAGACCCGCAAGGTCACCCGCTTCCCGGTGGTGCTGTTCGGCAGCGCGTACTGGTCGGGCCTGGTCGACTGGATCCGCGGCACGCTGGTCGAGGCGGGCACCATCAACGCCGGCGACCTGGACCTGTTCACCGTCACCGACGACGTCGACGAGGTGCTCGCGCTGATCCGCGAGGCGGAGACCGCCCGGCAGAACGGGGACGGCGGCGGGGGCATGCGGGCGCCGCTGGCCCCGCCGGTCGAGCTGGTCGAGCCGGTCGAGCCGGTCGAGCCGGTCGAGGGCTGAGGGCGCCGTGCTCTCCCTGCTGGTCGGTATCGCCGCGGTCGCCGTCGTGGGGGCGCTGCTGTTCCTCGGCGGCTCGCTGCTGCTCGGCCGCGGCGAGACGCAGCCACCGGCCGAGCTGGACCGCTCGCCGGTCGAGCTGCCCGACGACCGGCCGGTGACCGGCGAGGACGTGCGCGGGCTGCAGGTGTCGGTGGCCGTGCGCGGCTACCGGATGAGCGAGGTCGACTGGCTGCTCGAGCAGCTGGCCCTGGCGCTGGACGAGCGCGACGAGACGATCGCGGCGCTGCGCGCGGTGCCGGCCCCACGGGCCGCCGACGCCGACACCGACCCCGACCTGCCCCTGCCGGACGGCGACGGACCGGGCGGGGCGCCGACCGGGGACGGGGTGCGCCGGGATGTCTGAGCTGGTCCTGCCGGTGCACGTCGACGCGCCCGTGGAGCAGGTGTGGGCGGCGCTGACCGACTGGCGCGCGCAGGGGCGGTGGATGCCGGCGACCGACGTCGAGGTGGTCACCGACGCAGCGGAGGGCGTCGGCGTGCGGCTGGCCGCGCGCACCGGCGTCCCGCTGCCGGGGCGGCGCGGCCGGCACCTCGGCGTGCTCGACACGATGGTGGTCACCGAGTGGGACGCGCCGCGGCGGGTGGTCGTCCAGCACACCGGCCGGATCGTGCGCGGACCGGGGATCTTCGAGCTCGCACCCGCCGGGGGCGGCACCGACCTGGTCCTGACCGAGCGGTGGTACCCGCCGTTCGGGCTGCTCGGCCGGGCCGGCTGGCCGCTGGCGCGGCCGTTCGTCGTCGTGGGGTTCCGGGTCGCGCTGCGCCGGTTCGCCCGCTTCGCCCGCGCCTATGCCGGCTGAGCGGCCGCCCGGACCGCGTCGCGGCTGACGTACCAGCGCCACCACAGCAGCGCCGCCGTCAGCACGGTGACCACCGTGCCGCCGTCGTACATCAGCCGCGCGCCCTCCTCGGCGCCGACGGTGCCCGCGGGCGGGGACGCGTAGAGGACCTTGGCCAGCACGTCGTGTGCGGCCGCCCCACCGGCCAGCGCCAGCGCGCGCACGGCCACCGGCCGGCGGTGCGGCGCCGGGTCGACGGCGAGCACGGCGGCGGTGGCGAGGTGGCCGGTGACCAGCACGTGCAGCCAGACGAGCGCGCCCAGGCCCGGCCGGTGCGCGACGGCGGTGTGCAGCCCGGTGCCGTAGAGCAGCCACAGCCCGGCGGCGTTGAGCGGGACGGCGACCAGCGGGTCGGCGAGCCACCGGGCGGGGGCGGCGCGCAGCAGCCGGGACAGCCGGCGCGCGGCCGGCGGCGGCAGGGCGCGCAGCGCGAGGGTGACCGGGGCGGCGAGCACGAGCAGCAGCGGGGCGACCATGCCCACCAGCAGGTGCGCGGCCATGTGCGCGCGCAGGTCCGTGTGGGCGGTGCCCGGCCCGGCGACGCCCACCGCCGCGGCGGCCAGCCCGGCGAGCCACGCGGCGGTGCGGGCCAGCGGCCACGGACGGCGGCAGCGCCAGGTCGCGGCGACGTAGGCGGCGGCCGCGGCGAGCAGCAGCGCGAGGACGGCGGTCACCGGCGCGGGACCGGGCGTCCCCGCGCGCGCAGGAGCAGCAGGACGCCGGCGGCGAGCAGCGCCACGCCGGGCAGCACCCAGGCGACGTCGTAGCCGGTGAGGTCGACGCCGTAGCGCACCTGGTGCAGCCGCAGCAGCTTGTGGTGCACCAGGCCGTCCCACACCTGGAAGGCGCCGGCACCGGTGAGCACCGCGCCCCACCACAGGGCGGCGGCGATCGGGCCGCGGCGGCGGGCGTCGGCCAGCAGCGCGAGCCCCGCGACCGCGGCGGAGAACGTGCCGGCGTGCAGCAGCCCGTCGGAGACCAGGCCGGCCGCGCCGCTCGCCCGGTCGTAGAAGTGGTGCCAGTGCAGCAGCTGGTGGAAGACGATCTCGTCCACCGCGCCCGCGGTGCCGGCGCCGAGCAGCAGGCCGGAGACCAGCAGCCGGCGCCGGGGCGCGGGCCGGGGGAGTGCGTCGGGCACGGGCCCTCCCGTCGTCGGGGATCCCCGGGCGCTGCCCGCCCGGCGGGGCCGGGAAACGGGCCCGGCTGGACCGTGCCCCTGGGGCGTGCCGCACGCTCGTCGGCGTGAGCGGAGACCTGCTGCGGGCCGGTGAGTTCCTGCGGCGCACCCGGCTGTCGGCCAAGGCGCTGCGGCTTCTACGCCGAGCAGGGGCTGCTGGTGCCCGACGCGGTGGACCCGTGGAGCGGCTACCGCGGCTACGCGGCCGGGCAGGTCGAGCGGGCCCGGCTCATCGCCGCGCTGCGCCGCGCGGGCCTGCCCCTGGCCCGGGTGCGCGACGTCGTCGACCTCGACCCGCGGGGGCGGCGCGCCGCCGTGGCCCGCTGGTGGGCCGGCGTCGAGGACGACGTCCGCCGCCGCCGCACGCTGGTCGGCGCGCTGACCGCGGGACCGGCCGAGGAGGACGACGGGTTCGAGGTGTCGCTGCGCGCGGTGCCCGAGCGGACCGTGCTGACCGCCGAGCGGCGGCTGACCGTGGAGGAGCTGGACGGCTTCGTCACCGGTGCCTCCGGCGGGATCACCGCCCACCTGGCCCGCTCCGGCGCCACCCCGGACGGTCCGCTGCAGGTCGTCTACCACGGCATGGTCACCGAGGACGGCGACGGCCCGGTCGAGGTGGTGCAGCCGTTCACCGGCCGGGTGGAGCCGGCGGGGGAGCTGCGGATCCGGCTGCAGCAGGCCGGGCGCGAGGCGGTGACCCTGCCTGTCCCGCCGGCAGGCGGAGTTCCCCGGGATCCTGCGCGCCTACGACGCGGTCGGTGCGTGGGTGGACGCCCGGGCGTTCGAGCGGGCGGGCAGCCCGGCGGAGGTCTACGTGAGCGGACGCGACGCCGACCCGGCCGCCCCGCACGTCGAGGTCGCCTGGCCGGTGGCCTGAGTCAGCTGCGCGAGACCGCCAGCCGCGCGCCGAACGCGAGCAGTGCGCAGCCGGTGAACGCGTCGAGCGCCCGGCGGACCGGGCGGCGCGCCAGCACCCGCCGCGCCCGGGACAGCCCGGCCACGAGCAGCAGCAGCCAGACCAGCCCGACCGCCGCGTGGGTGAGCGCGTAGGCCAGCAGCACCGGCACGGCGGTGCCCGGCGCGAGGAACTGCGGCAGGACGGCGAGGTAGAAGGCGAGCACCTTCGGGTTGGTCACGTTGCTGAGGAAGCCCTGGCGCAGCCCGGTGAGCGCGGCCCGCCCGGTGTCGGGCCCGCCGTCGCCGAGGTCGGGGTAGCGGCCGCGGACCGCCGAGCGGAACGCCTGGACGGCGAGGAACGTCAGGTAGGCGACCCCGGCCCAGCGGATCGCCTGGAACAGCGGCTCCACGCGCACGACCAGCGCGGCCAGGCCGGTCGCGGCCGCCGCGCCCTGCAGGACGTTGGAGACGGTGATGCCGACCGCGCTCCACGACCCGCGCACCCGGCCGCCGCCGAGGGTGTTGCGCAGGACGACGGCCACGTCGGGCCCCGGCACGAGCACGAGCACGACGGCGAGGACGACGAAGGTGCCGTATCCCGACCAGTCCACGCCGTCGACGGTACCCACCGGGCCACCGCGGGCCGGTGCGTCCCGCGGGGCGCCGGGGGTCAGTCCCGCGCGGGCACCGGCGCCCCGCGTCCGGCGCGGTCGCGGCGCTCCAGCCGGGCGCGCAGCCCGTCGAGGAACAGCGCCAGCCCCTCCTCGAACCGCTCCTCGTCGCCGCCGGCCGTGGGGACCGCGGCGGCGAGGGTGGGGAAGCGGCCGGGGTCGGCGGGCGGCCCGCCTCCCGGTTCGCCCGCCGGCCGGTCGAGCGCCGTCTGCGTCTCCAGCGCGTCCCCGAGGACGAACGAGCCCAGCGCGGTCACCACGCGCACCGCCTCGCCCGGCTCCAGCCCCGCCTCCACCAGGACGCGCAGCGTGCGCTCGATGCCGGGCAGCGCCACCTCGGTCGGCCGGTTGCCGGCCACCACCTGGACGCTGTCGCGGTGGGCGAGCAGCAGTGCCCGGCGGACCCGGCTCGCCTCGGCCAGCCACTCCCAGACCGGCTCGCCCGGCCGCGGCGCCCGCGTGCTCTCCGGCACCTCCGCCATGACGGAGTCGGCCACCAGGTCCAGCAGGTGCCGCTTGTCCTTGACGTGCCAGTAGAGCGTCGGCGCGCTCACGCCCAGCCGGGCAGCCACCCCGCGGACGGTCAGCCCCGCCAGGCCCTCGTCGTCGAGCAGCTCGACGGCGGCGCGGACGACGTCGTCCCTCGAGATCGGCACCTTGACACTCTAACGGCGTTCGAGGACGCTCGGAGAGTGACTCTAACGGCGTTAGGGACCCCGTCGGGCGAGGCCGCTGCCGGTCGTCCGCCCGCGGTCGAGGTCGCCGGCCTGGTGAAGACGTTCGACGAGGTCGAGGCCGTGCGCGGCATCGACCTGTCGGTGCGCGGGGGAGAGCTGTTCGGCTTCCTCGGCCCGAACGGGGCGGGCAAGTCCACGACCATCAAGATCCTGTGCACGTTGCTGCGGCCCACCGCCGGCACCGCGCGCGTGGCCGGCTTCGACGTCGTCCGCGACCGCACCGAGGTGCGCCGGCACATCGGCCTGGTGTTCCAGGAGACGACCCTCGACGACCACCTGACCGCCGAGCAGAACCTCCGCTTCCACGCCGACATCTACGGGATGCCGCGGGCCGAGGTCGGGCCGCGGATCGACGCCGTCCTCGAGATGGTCGGCCTCGGCGACCGCCGCGGCTCGCTCGTGCGCACCTTCTCCGGCGGCATGAAGCGCCGGCTGGAGATCGCCCGCGGGCTGCTGCACTCCCCGCGCGTGCTGTTCCTCGACGAGCCGACCATCGGGCTGGACCCGGAGTCACGCGCGTCGCTGTGGCGCTACGTCGACCGGCTGCGCGCCGAGGAGGACATCACCGTCTTCCTCACCACGCACTACATGGACGAGGCCGAGCGCTGCGACCGCATCGCGATCGTCGACGCCGGCCGGATCGGCGCGCTGGACACCCCTTCGGCGCTCAAGGCGAGCGTCGGCCACGACCGGGTACGGGTGGTCACCACCGACGACGACGCCGCCGAGGCGCTCGTGCGCGAGCGGCTGGGCGTGGAGACGGAGCGGGAGGGCGGGGCGCTGGTCGTCCTCACCCCCGACGGCGAGCAGTTCGTGCCGCGGCTGTTCGAGCTCGGCCTCACGGTGCGCTCGGTGAGCGTGTCCCGGCCGACCCTCGACGACGTGTTCCTCGCCTACACCGGCGCGCGCATGGCCGACCGCCAGGCGGCGGCCGGCCGCAACCCGATGGTGGCGGCCATGTTCCGGGGAGGACGGCGATGACGGCGACCACCGCTCCCGTCCGGCTCGCGGGCCGGGGCCTGCGGCACGAGCTGCGCGCGGTGAAGGTGGTCTGGCACCGCGACATCCTGCGGTTCCGCACCGACCGCGGCCGGATCCTGTCGTCGTTCGCGCAGCCGCTGCTGTTCCTGTTCGTGCTGGGCGAGGGCCTGGGCGCCACGATCCCGGTCGACACCTTCGGCGACGCCGACTACTCGACGTTCCTGTTCCCCGGCGTGCTGGCCACCTCGGTCATGTTCACCGCCGTCTTCTCGGCGATCTCGATCGTCTGGGACCGCGAGCTCGGCTTCCTGCGGGAGATGCTCGTCGCGCCGGTCAGCCGGACCAGCATCGTGCTGGGCAAGGCGCTGGGCGGGGCGACGGTGGCGACGCTGCAGTCGGTCGTGCTGCTGGCGCTCGCCGGCCTGGTCGGCGTCCCGTACGCGCCGCTCATGATCGTCGGGACGATCGCGCTGCTGTTCCTCGTCGCGTTCTCGATCACCGCGCTGGGCCTGGTCATCGCCGTCCGGGTCGACCAGATCCAGACCGTGATGCCCCGGGTCCAGCTGCTGCTCGCGCCGCTGATGTTCCTGTCCGGCGCCTTCTTCCCGGTCAGCGGCGCGCTGCCGGGGTGGCTGCACGCGCTCGCGCTGGCCAACCCGATCACCTACGGCGTCGACGCCGTGCGGCGGCTGGTCCTGCACTACGTCGACCCGGCCGCGGCCGACGCCGTCGCGCTGCACTGGGGCGGCTGGCCGGTGCCGGTCTGGCTCGACGTCGTCATCGTGGGCGGGGTGGGTGCAGCGCTGCTCGCCGTCGCCGCCTGGCTGTTCAGCCGCCCCGAGTAGCGGTCGTCAGGTGCGGCGGCGGGCGGCCACGAACGCCATGGCCTCCTCGGCGAGGGCGAGGTCGGACTCGGGTGTTCCGTGGTCGAGGGCGACCCACTCGCGCATCGGGGTGCCGTTGGCCGCGGCGAAGGGCAGCCCGGTGCCGGCGGTGACCAGGCCCTCCACCCGGTGACGCGGCAGCTTCAGCACCAGCGCGCCGCCGACGACCATCGCGAAGATCGCCCCGTCGACGGTGAGCGCGGCCGAGCCGAAGCCCCGGCCGCCGCCCGCGCCCGGCGGGCCGACGCCGGGCCGGGTGGCGAGGGCCTCCACCAGGAGGTCGAAGCGCCGGCCGGGGTCCACGACGAGGAGTCCAACGCCGGTCACCGGGGATGCGCAACGGGAACGGGTGCCGGATCGGTGAGGATGTCGCGGTGAGTCGTCGCGGATGGGCGCTGTTCCTGGCCATGTCGGTCATCTGGGGAGTGCCCTACCTGCTGATCAAGGTGGCGGTCGAGGAGACGTCGCCGGTCGTGGTCGTCTTCGCCCGGTGCGTGATCGGGGCGGCGCTGCTGCTGCCGTGGACGCTGGCCCGCGGCCAGGTCCGGCCGGCGCTGCGGCACTGGCGGGCGCTGCTGGTGTTCACGGTCCTGGAGATGACCGGGCCGTGGCTGCTGCTGTCCTACGCCGAGGTGACCCTGTCGAGCTCGCTGACCGGACTGCTGGTGGCCTCGGTGCCGTTCGTCGCGGCGCTGGCCGCGCGGCTGCTCGGTGGCGAGGAGCGGCTGACACCGGTGCGGCTCGCGGGCATGGGGCTCGGCGTCGTCGGCATCGCCGCGCTGCTCGGTCTCGACGTCGAGGGCATCGCGCTGCTGCCGGTGCTCGCCGTCGTGCTGGTCGTCATCGGCTACGGCACCGCGCCGCTGGTGGCCAGCCGGTCGCTGGCCGACGTCCCCGGTGTGGCGGTCAGCGCGATCGCGTTGACGACCACCGCGCTGGTGTACGCGCCGTTCGCGCTGCCGCGGGTCGGCGAGGTAGCGGACGCGTCGGCGCCCGCGCTCGCGTCGCTGGTCGCGCTCGGGGTGGTGTGCACGGCCGTGGCGCTGGTGCTCTTCTTCGCGCTCATCCGCGAGGTCGGGCCCCAGCGGGCGCTGGTGATCACGTTCGTGAACCCGGCGGTCGCCGTGGTCGCCGGCGTCCTGCTGCTGGGGGAGCCGTTCACCCTGGGCCTCGCCGTCGGGCTGCCCCTGGTGCTCGTCGGCTGCGTGCTCGCGACCCGGCGCAACGCCCCCGCCCCGGCCCCCGCCGCGGTGGACGCCGCGGTCCCCTGAGGCCCGCGGATCATGCCGGGGCGGACAGCCGCGCGCGGAGGTGGTCGCCGGACTCGAGGTCACGGCGTGCACGGCCGGGCGACGGTGCTCCCGCGCCGTAGATGCTCGGGGCCGGTCCTGCGGATCACGTGCCCGTTACCCGTGTCCCTGGAGGCGGCTTCAGGGACAGGCGTCTGTGGGCGACGAGTAGCTGTCGGCGAGCGTCACCCCTGCGAGGCGATCGCGGAGCCGACAGGTGAGCACTGCGTCGGCGAGGGCGCGACCGCGCCCCGGCGAGGGCGACTTCGCGGGCGGGAGGGTGCGTAGGCGGCGCTCTCCCGACGGGTGACTGGGTGCAGAGCCTCCGTCGGACAGTGGCCCGTTGCACATCTGCGGTCGTGCCTGTGCTGCCAGGATCCTGCTGTGACCGAGACCGCGTCCGCCCGCGCTTCGTTCTGGAACCGACCGGCGACGTGGAAGGCATTCGCGCTGGTCGTCGGCTACCTGGTGCTCTACCTCGCGGCCGGGCTGCTGCTCGGCCTGCTCTTCGGCGACGCGGTCGACCCCGACAACGTGCTGGCCGACGCCACCAGCGTCTTCGTCGGCCTGGTCGCACCCATCGGCATCGGCGCGGTCGCGCTCCTGGTCTTCACCTGGCGGATCGGCTGGTTGCCGCGGGTCTTCGGCCGGCAGCCCGTCCGCGGCCGCGGCTGGATGTGGATCGGGCCGGCCCTCGTCCTCCTCGCCGTCCTCGGACACGTCATCGCCACCGACTGGGACGCTTGGACCGGTAGCGAGGTCGCCATGCTGGCCCTGCTGGGTGTGTGCATCGGCGTCGCCGAGGAACTGGCCACCCGCGGCCTGGCCGTCACGATGCTGCGCGACGCCGGGCACTCCGAGCGGTTCGTCGCGATCGTGTCCTCAGCGCTGTTCGCGCTGATGCACTCGATCAACCTGCTCTCGGGCATGTCGCTGCAGACGGTGCTCGGCACCCTGGTCTACACCTTCGGCTTCGGCGTCTGCATGTACCTGACCATGCGCGTCACCGGCACCATCTGGGCCGCGATCGTGCTGCACGCCCTGACCGATCCCACCACGATGCTGTCCACCGGCGGCGTCGACCAGGCGGTCGGCACCCAGGCGGCGTCCGGCGGGGCGGTGCTGGCCACCTTCGCCACGATCGCCCTCATCGTCTTCGGGGTCGTCGCGGCCTTCCTCGTCCGCGGCGAGGCCGACGACCGGAGAGTTGCCCACAGCTGAGCCGTCCCAGCCGGCGACGGGTAGGCACGGTGACGATCGTTGTCCCGTGGTGGGCCGCTCAGGGACACCGCCAGCAGTGACGGCTCGCGTCATCCGCAGGGCAGCCCCAGTTCCACCCGTCCCCGGGCCGAGTTCAGGCGGCGGGGGCGAGCGATGGCGGCCGGGTGGTGATCTCGGTGCCGTCGGGCCGGTAGGTGCGCCATGTGCCGGTCGGTTGTCGTTCGACGCGGAAGCCGTGGTGGACCTTCGTGTGGTGGCGTTCGCACAGCAGCGCGGAGTTGTCGAGGCTGGTGTCGCCGCCGTCGATCCAGTGGATGAGGTGGTGGACGTCGCACCACCAGGTCGGCGCCCCGCAGCCGGCGAACACGCAGCCGCCGTCGCGCAGTTCCGCGGCGCGCCGGATGTGGCGGCTGGCCAGTCGCTGTTCCCGGCCGAGGTCCAGCGGTGTCCCGTCGGGGCCGAACACGACGCGGGAGACGGCGCCGTCGCAGGCCAGTCAGCGGGCTCTGGCGGCGGAGATGGTGGCGCCGGAGCCCAGCCGCCCTGCGTTGGGGCTGCTGGCCGGGTCGACCAGGTCGTCCAGGTCGATCCGCACGGCGATCTGCGGCTTGTGCCCGCGCAGGATCGGCAGGGTCCCGGCGGCGAGGGCGTTGTCGGCGACCTGCACCAGCGCGTCCCCCAACCGCTGGGCGCGGGTGCGGTCGTCGCCGGCGGGGCGGTCGGCCTGCACGTGGGCCTCCAGGGCGGTCTGCAGCCTCTCCCCGCCGACCGGGTCCAGGTGGCCGCGGATGCTCAGTGACCCGTCGGCGTGCCTGGCCAGCGTCAGCGACCGGCCCTCGGTGGGGTCCGGCTCCGGCCCGTCGGGATCCAGGTCGTTGCAGTAGTACTGCACCACCTGCACCAGGTCCGCGTGCTCCCGCTCGACCGCGACCCCGGTGAGGACCGCGTCGATCACCGCCAGGTCCACCCCGACGGCCGCAGCCGCGGCCAGTCGTTCGGGGGTCACGGCGCGGGCGGCCACGGCGACCTGCTCGGCCGACACCAGACCTGCCGCGTGCGCCTCGGCGAGTGCCGGCAGGTGCTCCAGCGCCCGGCCGTTGCGCACTAGCCGCGACGCCTCCGCCGCCGACAGCCGGCAGTGCCCGCGCAGCCAGGAGGCCATTGACTTCAGCCCGTCCCGCTCCGGCGCCTGGGACAACTCCGCTGCCCGCACCGCGCGGGCCAACCGGGCGTCGATCCGGTTGCGCTCGGCGACCAGCGCGGCGACGTCGTCGAGGACGTCCCCGCTCCCCAGCTCACCCGAACACATGATCGAAGCCTAGTGCATCCGGTGGCCTCCTGCAGCGCGAATCCCCAGGTCAGCGTCTCGTCCACAGATCGCCGACCGCCGTCGTGCAGCCGGCCCGGACGGCGGTAGGACCTGCCCATGACGACCGACCTGTCGGACGGCGCCACTAGCGTCGCCGTCGTGGAGCCCGTGCCGACCACCGACCGCGTGCGCTGCGCCTGGGGTGACAGTGCCCCCGAGTACGTCGCTTACCACGACGAGGAGTGGGGCACCCCGCTGCACGGCGACGACGCGCTGTTCGAGCGGCTCTGTCTCGAGGCGTTCCAGTCCGGCCTGTCCTGGATCACCATCCTGCGCAAGCGCCCCGCCTTCCGGGCCGCCTTCGCCGGCTTCTCCATCGACGCCGTCGCCGCCTTCACCGCCGACGACGAGGCCCGCCTGATGGCCGACGCCGGCATCGTCCGCAACCGCGCCAAGATCGCCGCCGCGACCCGCAACGCCCGCGCCGCGCAGGAGGTCCCCGAGGGCCTGTCGGCGCTGCTGTGGTCCTTCGCGCCGACGGGGGAGCGCCCGCGGCCGGCCACGCTCGCCGACGTCCCGGCCACCAGTCCGGAGTCCACCGCGATGGCCAAGGAGCTCAAGCGGCGGGGGTTCGTCTTCGTCGGACCGACCACCGCCTACGCGCTCATGCAGGCCACCGGCATGGTCGACGACCACGTCGCGACGTGCTTCCGCGCCACCCGGGAGGGGGCTCCGGTTGGTTCCGCGGCGGTCATACGGGATCATGGGTAGCGGAGCTCACTGCACGAGACACAGCCACACCGCAGCCGCACAGGGGCGACGGGTGGCCGGCGAAGGAGGCACGCATGGCGGCCATGAAGCCGCGCACGGGTGAAGGTCCCCTGGAGGTCACCAAGGAGGGGCGCGGCCTGGTCATGCGGGTGCCGCTCGAGGGCGGCGGCCGGCTGGTCGTCGAACTGTCCCCCGACGAGGCCGCAGCGCTCTCCGAGGCGCTGAAGGGCGCGACCAGCTGAACGTCCCCGCGAGCTCGCCCTCGGGCAGCACCGCGAAGGACGACGCGGCCCCGGTCGCCGGCAGCACGCCGGCGACCGGGGCCGCACCCTTGCCGCGGGTCGAACTGCTCGCCGGCCTGCCGCACCTCACCGAGGACGACGTCCTCGCCGTCCCGGTCGGGTCCGGCGGCACGCTGCCGACCTGGCTGACCTCGCCCGCCCCCGGCTCCGCCCCGCCGGTCCCGGCCGACCTGCTCGCCGGCGCGCTCCAGGACACCGGCAACACCGGCCGGCGCGGCGCGATCACGAACCTGCCCGTCCCCGGCCGCTCCCCGCGCAGCGTCGTCGCCGTCGGCCTGGGCGACGGGACGCTGCCCCACCTGCGCGGTTACGTCGCCACCGCGGTTCGCCGTGCGCAGACCCTCGCCGAGCACGGCGCCACCCGGCTGGTCCTGCCCCTCGACGCCGCCACCGCCCCCGCCGGGGCCGACGAGGTCCGCGCCGCCGTCGAGGCCGCGCTGCTGGCCGGCTACCGGTTCCGCGAGACGTCGAAGCCGCACCCGCGCCGGCTGGCCACCGTCACCGTGGTCGCCGCCGACGCCGACGACCCCGCCGTCGTCGCCGCCGCCCGCGCCGGGGAGGTCACCGGCTCCGCCGTCGCCTGGGCCCGTGACCTGGTCAACACCCCGAGCAACACGAAGGACCCCGCCTGGCTGGCCGGGCAGGCCGTCGAGCGGCTCTCGGGCCTGCCGCACGTGACCGTCACCGTGCTCGGCCCCGAGGAGCTGGCCGCGGGCGGCTTCGGCGGCGTGCTCGCCGTCGGCGGCGGCTCGGCGTCCCCGCCGCGGGTCGTCGTCGCCGCGTATGCGCCGCCCGGCGCCGGCCCCGCCCGGCCGGTGCTGGTCGGCAAGGGCATCACGTTCGACACCGGCGGCCTGCAGGTCAAGCGTGGGCCCGGCATGCGCGAGATGAAGACCGACATGGCCGGGGGAGCGGCGGTGCTCGCCGCGGTTGACGCCGCGGCCCGGCTGGAGCTGCCGGTCGCGGTCACCGCCGTCGTCCCGGCCGCGGAGAACGCGGTGTCCGGGTCGGCCTACCGTCCGGCCGACGTCGTCCGGCACGTCGGCGGGCGCACCACCGAGGTGAGGAACACCGACGCCGAGGGCCGGATGGTGCTCGCCGACGGCCTCGCCCACGCCCGCCTCCACCTGGGCGCCACGGCGCTGGTCGACGTCGCCACGCTCACCGGCGCGATGCGCACAGCGCTCGGCGCCCGCACCGCCGGGCTGTACGCCACCACCGACGGGCTGGCCGGCGCGCTGTCCACCGCGGCGCTGCACGCCGGCGAGCGGGTCTGGCGGATGCCGCTGGCCGAGGAGTACGCCGACCTGCTCCACAGCGACGTCGCCGACGCGAACAACGCCCCCGGCAACCCGGGCGGCACCACCGCCGCGCTGTTCCTGCGCCCGTTCGCCGGCGACCTGCCGTGGGCGCACCTCGACATCGCGGGCCCGGCCCGGGCCGGCTCCGACGACGCCGAGGTGGTCAAGGGCGGCACCGGGTTCGGCGCCCGGACGCTGCTGCGCTGGCTGGAGGCCGGCGCCCCGCTCGACCCGCCACCGACCGTCACGGACTGAGGAGCCCATGAGCACCGACGACACCGGAGTCGTCTTCCCCGCCGGCCCCGACGGGCGGCGCAGCACCGCGGCGGTCGGCCGCGCCGTCGTCGCCGACGCGCTGCGCCCGGTCGACCCGACCGGCGCCCGCGCCGCGGAGTCCGAGACCAACTGGCGGGCGGGCTACCTGGTGCACTTCCGCCGCCTGGTCGAGGCGGGGCTGGCCTCCCCGGACGCGGCCCGGACCATCGCCGCGGCCGGCCTGGACGCCGTCCACGCCCGGCTGCGGGTGGCCGCCGACGACGGCGAGCAGCCGCTGACCGCGCTGCCCGCGGCACCGGCCGGGCGGGCGCTGCAGACCCGCGAGGTCGCCGGCACCGCCGAGCCCGAGCGCGAGTTCACGCTGCCCTTCCACGGCCGCCGGCTGCGCGGCGACGACCTGCTGCGCCAGGTGGACACCTGGGTCGAGGGCGGCATCGCCGAGCCCAGCCTCGCCGAGGCGGTGCGCACCGTGGCCGCGCACCCCGAGTGGCTGGCGCTGCCCGGCCGCACCGTCGTCGTGCTCGGCGCCGGCGCGGAGATGGGCCCGCTGACGGCGCTGCTGCGGTGGGGCGCCACCGTGGCCGGGGTCGACCTGCCGCGGCCGGACCTCTGGCGCCGGGTGCTCGACACCGCCCGCCGCGGCGCCGGCCGGTTGCTGCTGCCCAGCGGCTCCGAGGACGGCGACCTCGCCGCCACCGCGGGCGCCGACCTCGTGCGCGAGGTGCCCGCCGTCGGCGACTGGGTGGCCGGACTCGACGGCGACCCGGTGCTCGGCGACTACGTCTACGCCGACGGCGCCACCAACGTGCGGGTGTCGGCCGCGGTCGACGCGCTCACCCTCCGCCTCCAGCGTGACCGGCCCGACCTCGCACTGGCCTTCCTCGCCACGCCCACCGACGTCTTCGCCGTCCCCGGCGACGCCGTGGCGCAGTCGGCGCGCGCCTACGCCGGCCGCTCCCGCGCCGGGAAGCTCCTCGGCCGGCCGCTGCGCACGCTCTCGGCCGGGCGGCTGCTGCAGCGGGCGTACGTGCCGGGCACCGACCCGGGCATCAGCGACAGCCTGGTCGCCCAGCAGGGGCCGAACTACGCGCTGGCCAAGCGGCTGCAGCGGTGGCGGGCGACCGTCGCGCGGGCGGCCGGGGCGACGGTGTCGATGAACGTCGCGCCGCCCACCCGCACCCGGTCGGTGGTGAAGAACCGGGCGCTGGCCGCCGCCTACGCCGGGGCGCACCGCTTCGGCGTCGAGGTGTTCGAGCCGGCGACGTCGAACGTGCTGATGGCCGCGCTGCTGGTGCACGACCTGCACACCGGCGGCGGGCCGCGGCACGAGCAGCCGTGGCAGGACGAGGCGTACGCCGCCGTCCACGGCGGGCTGTGGCGGGCGGCCTACGCGCCGCGCAGCGCGCTCGGGCTCGCCGCCGTGCTGGGCCTCGGTGCCGCGCGGGGCTGACACACCGCGCGGGGCCGGGGCGCCGCGGACCCGGTGGCTGGTCCCGCTGCTGGTGGCGCTGGCCGTCGTCGCGGTGACGGCCGGAGCGCTGGCCGCCCGCGCACCGGCCGGCGCCGAGGCCGCGGGCATCGGCGTCCCGCCCGCGCCCACCCCGGCCGCGGAGCCGACCGAACCGACCCCCGCACCCGGCGCCCCGGAGGTGCCGCGGCCGGTGACGCCGACCTGCTCGCCGCTGGGCCTGCTCGTCACCGCCGGCCCGGTCGACGCCGGCCTCGGCCACCGGGGCGTCGTCGTCACCGTGACCAACTGCGGGGACGCGCCGCGGGACGTCACCGGCTACGCCGAGGTCGCCGTCCTCGACGGGACGGGACGGCCGATGCCGTTCACGGTGGCCCACGAGTCGACCTACATGGTCCGCGACCCGGGGCCGTCCCCGCTGGTGCTGCAGCCCGGGCAGAGCGCGGTCACCGGCGTCTCCTGGTCGGCGACGGTCACCGACGGCGGGCTCACCGAGGGGCAGGCGCTGTACGTCGTCCCGGTGCCCGGCCACCCCGGCCAGGCGCTGCCGATGTGGGTCGACGCCGGCACCACCGGGGGGATCGCCGTCGCCGCCTGGGCGACGGAGCTCGCGCAGTAGCGGCTCACTCGCCGGTGACGCCGTCCACCGCCTCGCGCAGCAGGTCGGCGTGGCCGTTGTGCCGGGCGGTCTCCTCGACCAGGTGCAGCAGCATCCAGCGCAGGCTGAACCGGTTGCCGGTGCGCAGCGGCACCGCCGACAGCGCGTCCAGCGACCCGGCCGCCGCGACCACCGCGTCGGTGCGCCGCCCGGCCTCCCGGTAGCGCCCGCGCAGCACCTCCGGCTCCAGGTCCACGGCGGCGTCGAACTCCCAGTCGGGGGTCGCGTCCCAGTCGACGCCGTCCCACGGCGCGGGGATCGGCTCCCCGGCGAACCGCTCCACCGCCCAGGACTCCTCGACCAGCGCCAGGTGGTAGAGCAGCCCGGCCAGGGTGAGCGACGACGGCGGGTGCGCCCGCGCCAGCTGCTCGCGCGAGAGCCCCCTGGTCTTCAGCAGCAGCGTCTCGCGCTGGTAGGCGAGGTAGCCGGTCAGCGTGGTGGTCTCGTCGGCGGTCTCCGGCGGGTCGGTGCGCACCGGAGGACCCTCGCACGCCGGGGTGCGTCAGGCCGGGCCGACCAGCCCGGCGACGATCTCCGCCGACAGGGTCACCAGCGGCAGCCCGCCGCCCGGGTGCGACGAGCCGCCGACCAGGTACAGCCCGCGCACCGGGGCGGCGTTGCCCGGGCGCAGGAACGCCGCGCGGGCGCCATTGCTCGACGTGCCGTAGATCGAGCCGCCGACGCTGCCGGTCTCTCGCGCCAGGTCGGCCGGCGTGCGGGTCACGCACCAGCGCAGCCGGGACCGGACGTCGAGCCCGCGCGCGGCCATCACCTCCAGCACCCGGGTGGCGTAGCGGTCGGCGAGGCCCGGGGTGTCCCAGTCGACGCCGCACTCGGGGTCGTGCCGCGGCGCGTTGACCAGGACGAACCACGACTCGCTGTCGTCGTCGGGCCGGGTGGCGGGGTCGTCGGGGGCGCTGACGTAGACGGTCGGGTCGGGCACCGGGCAGGGCAGCCCGCGGTGCCGGCCGGTGCCGAAGACCGCGTCGAACTCGGCGTCGTAGTCAGCGGGGAACGCGACGGTGTGGTGCGCCAGGCCCGGCGTGCGGCCGCGCAGGGCGAGCAGCAGCACGAAGCCCGACAGCGACGGCGTCGCCCGGGTCAGCCCGCGCCGCACCGCGCGGGTGCGCCGATCCGGCGGCAGCAGCCCGGCGTACAGGGCGGTGGCGTCGGCGCCGGAGACGACGACGTCGGCGGTCACCTCGCCGCCCTCGGCCAGCTCCACCCCGGCCACCCGGCCGCCGTCGCGCAGCACCCGGCGGACCGGGGTGCCGGTGCGGACGTCGGCGCCGTGCTCGCGGGCCCGCTCGGCCACCGCCTCCGCCAGCCGGTGCAGCCCGCCGCGGACGTACCAGGAGCCGAACGCCTGCTCGACGTAGGGCACGGTCGCGAGCACGGCCGGCGCGCGCCGCGGGTCGGAGCCGGAGTAGGTGGCGTAGCGGTCCAGCAGCACCCGCAGCCGCGGGTCGCGCAGGTAGCGGGCGCCCAGGCCCCGCAGCGTCTGCCAGGGCGCGACGGCGGCGACGTCGGCCGGGTCGCGGGCCAGCCGGGCCAGGGTGGCCGCGCCCCGCAGCGGCGAGCGCAGGAACGGCTGCTCGGTGATCGCCCACATCGCCTCGGCCCGCTCCAGCAGCGCCCGCCACTGACCGCCGGCGTCCTCCCCGAGCGCGGCGTCGAGCGCGCCGGGGACCGCCTCGAGGTGCCCGGGCACGGCCAGCCGGGTGCCGTCGGCGAAGCGGTAGTCGACTGCGGGGTCGAGCCGGACGAGGTCGACGGACTCCTCCAGCGGGCCGCCGGTGGCGTCGAACAGGTCGCGCAGCACCTGCGGCAGCGTGACCAGGCTGGGGCCGGTGTCGAAGGCGTGGCCGTCGCGGGCGTACCAGCCGAGCTTCCCGCCGACGGCGCCGGACTGCTCCAGCACGGTCACCCGGTGCCCGAGCGCGCCCAGCCGCGCCGCGGCGGCGAGGCCGCCCAGCCCGGCGCCGACGACCACCACCCGTGCCACAGCGTCACCGTAGTGCCGCAGCTCACCGCCCGATCGGGTGATCACCCGAGGTGGCGGGGCCCGGCTCCCCGTCCGACGATCAGCACACCTGCGGAGCCGATGCGGGAGATCGACGGGAGGACGACCCGTGCGGACGGCGGTGTGCGCGACGGCGGCGCTGGCGGCCCTCGCCCTGCTGGCCGGGTGCTCGGACGCGCACCTGCCCGACGTCGAGCAGGTGGCCCGGGACTTCGCCGCGGCGGACCCCGCCACCCGCTGCGACCTGCTCACCGACGCGGTGGTGCAGGCGCTCGAGCACGAGGAGCCGACCGGCTGCCCCGTGGCGCTCGAGGAGCTCCCGCTCGGCACCGGCGGCGTCGTGTCCGCGCAGGTCTGGGGTCAGGAGGCCCAGGTGCGGCTCACCGACGACACGCTGTTCCTCAGCCGCACGCCCGACGGCTGGGAGGTGGCCGCGGCCGGCTGCGAGGCGGCCGGCGAGGGGCGCTACGACTGCCTGGTGGAGGGCTCGTGAGATCCGTGCGAGTGGTGTTCGTGGCCTACCTGCTGACCGTGTTCGGCGGCGTGGCCTACTGCCTGGTCCTCGCCCTGCTCGGGCGGTGAGCGGCGTGCGGCGGTTCGTCCGGGAGAACTCGCTGAGCCTGGGCTTCGGCCTGCTGTTCCTGCTCACCCTGGCCGGGCAGGCGGTCGCCGGGGCGGCGCAGGTGAGCGAGGACCGGCAGGCCGAGGGCCTCGCCCCGGTCACCCTGGTGCACTACGTGACCTCGTCGTCGTTCGCCGTCGACGTCATGGAGAACTGGCAGTCGGAGTACCTGCAGTTCTTCCTCTACGTGTTCGCCACCGTCTGGCTGGTGCAGCGCGGGTCACCGGAGTCCAAGGAGCTGGACGACGTCGGCACCGAGAGCGACGAGGCGCAGCGGACGGGGGCGCACGCCCGTGACGACTCGCCGGCGTGGGCGCGGGTGGGCGGCTGGCGCGGCGCGCTGTTCTCCCGGTCCCTGGGCCTGCTGTTCGCCGGGATCTTCCTGCTCACCTGGGCGGCGACCTCGGTGGCCGGGTGGGCGGCGTACAACGCCGAGCAGCTGCAGTCGCACGCCGACCCGGTCAGCTGGGTGGCCTATCTCGGCCAGGCCGACTTCTGGAACCGCAGCTTCCAGAACTGGCAGTCGGAGATGCTCGCGGTCGGGTCGATGGCGGTGTTCGCCGTCTACCTGCGCCAGCGGGGGTCGCCGGAGTCCAAGCCGGTCGGCGCGTCCCACGGGGACACCGGCGCCACGGGGTGAGCCGGGGCGCCCAGCAGGCGGGCCAGGGCCTCGTCGGAGGCGGCCAGCGGCGCGCGGTCGTGCGTGCTGCCCGCGGCGACCAGCTCGGTCGCGCCGGTGCGCTCGGCGAGCTCTGTCAGCCGCGCGGCCACCTGCGGGGCGGTGCCGGCGACCGCCGCGGCCGCCGTCCGCTCGGCGTGCCGCCGCTGCACCGCCGTCATCGGCGCCGCCCGCACCGCGGCCACCGGCTCCAGCGGCGGGAAGACGCCGGTGGTGCGCGCCTGCGCCATCGCCCACGCCTCGGGCAGCAGCAGGTCGGCGGCCTCGGCCGCGGTGTCGGCGACGAGCACGTCCAGGCTGATCGCGACCTCCGGCTCCGGCGCCTGCTCCGAGGGCCGGTAGGTGCGGCGGTAGCGGGCCAGCGCCTCCCGCCCCGGCTCCGGGTCGCCGGCCACCCCGAGCAGCGGCCCGCCGACGACGACCGGCAGGCCGAGCGCCGCGGCGACCTCCAGGCCGCGGCCGGTGGCCAGCACCCACATCGGCACGTCGCCGACCGGGCGCGGGTGCATCGTGATCTCCGCGGTCCCGTCCAGGTGGGCGCGCAGCTCGGCGAGGTCGGCGGCGAAGTCGCGCTCGGTCTCCCGCAGCGCCCGGCGCACGGGCGGGGTGAAGCCCGGTGAGCGGCCCAGCCCCAGGTCGACGCGGCCGGGCGCGAACGCGGTGAGGGTGGCGAACTGCTCGGCGACGACGAGCGGCTGGTGGTGCGGCAGCATGACGCCGGCCGAGCCCAGCCGGATCGTCGTCGTCCGGCCGGCGACCGCGGCCAGCAGCACCCCGGGCGCGGCCCCGGCGATGCCGGGCACGCCGTGGTGCTCGGCCACCCAGAACCGCGCGTAGCCCAGCCGCTCGGCGGACACCGCCCGCTCGACGGTGCCGCGCAGCGCCGCCGCGTCCGGCTCGCCGGCGCGGGTGCGCGACCGGTCGAGGAGCGAGAGCCGCATCAGAACGCGTACCGGACGCGCAGCCAGGGGGCGTGGGCGGCGATGAGCGCCCGCAGCCGCTCGACGCCGGCCCGCTTGACGTCGTTGCGGTAGCGCACGTTCCACTGGCCGTTCTGGCTGCGCTTGGGCTGCTGCAGGTCCGGCCGCCACAGCAGGTCCTCGGCCTTCGGGTGCCAGCCGAGGTTGACCTCGTGCAGGTCCCGGTTGTGGGTCAGCATGATCACCTCGGCGGCCGCCTGGTCCTTGGCCGCGGGGGAGAGGGTGTCGTCGAGCTGCCGCAGCAGCTGCGCCCAGGCGGCCTCCCACCCGTCGCGCAGCACCACCGGCGAGAGGTTGAGGTGCACCTCGTACCCGGCCTCGACGAAGTCGTCGACGGCGGCGACGCGCTCGGCGACCCGGCTGGTGCGCACGTCGACCACCCGCGAGTCGGCGTCGGGCATGAGCGAGAACCGGATGCGGGTGCGGCCCCGGGGGTCGAGGTCGAGCAGCTGCCGGTTGACGTACTTGGTGGCGAACGACGCCTTGGCGGTGGGCAGCTCGCGGAAGGTGGCGACCAGGTCGGCGACGTTGTCGCTGACCAGCGCGTCGACCGAGCAGTCGCTGTTCTCGCCGATGTCGTAGACCCAGCTGACCGGGTCGCACTGGTCGGGCTCGGGCTTGGGGCCCTGCCGGGCGACGTGCCGGCGCAGGTAGCCGGTGATCTGCTCGATGTTGGTGAAGACGGTGATCGGGTTGGCGTAGCCCTTCTGCCGCGGCACGTAGCAGTAGGCGCAGGCCATCGCGCAGCCGTTCGCCGTCGAGGGGGCGATCCAGTCGGCCGACCGGCCGTTCGGGCGGGCGGTGAGCGACTTCTTCACGCCGAGCACCAGCGTCTCGGTCTTCACCCGCACCCAGCGGTCCACGTTGCCCTCGTTGCCGTGCAGCTCGGGGATCTTCCAGTGCGAGGGAACCTCGACGACCTCCGCGCCGGGGAAGCGGGCGAGCACCTCGCGGCCGCGGGCGGAGTCCAGGGCGGCCGGCTCGGCGTAGACGGTGCGGACGTCGAGCAGGCGCGTGGGGGAGGGGACGGGCGCGGACACGGCGGACGGCGGGGGCGCTGCGGTCACGCGGGGTACAGCGCCCGCGCGCGGGGCCGGATTCCGCCCCTGACCTGCGGGGACGGTCACACGGCACGGGTCAGTGGTGCCAGTTCGGGGCGAGCTCGCGCACGTCGAGCCGGCCCTGCTCGAGGTCCTCGGCGACGTCCTCCACCGCGCGCCCCCCGGCGTAGGCCTCGGCGCGCAGCAGGTCCAGCGCGGTGGCCGGGTCGGTGTCCAGCGCCATCGCCGCCCGGCCCGCGGCCCGCAGCACCGCGGCCCGCCGGCGCGCCTCGGGGCCGTGCAGCCAGTCGGGGCCGCGCTCGGCCGGCCAGTCCGACCAGACGGCGGCGTCGCTGAGCGCCGCGGTGACCAGCTCGCCGACGGCCATCGCCGCGAAGACGTCGAGCTCCGGCACGGCGGCCTCGTCGGTGAAGTACAGGTCGAGCGCCCCGGCGCCCGCGAGGTCCTCGCGCAGTGGGAGGGCGACCACCGCGCGGAACGGCGTCTGCGCGGTGAGCAGGTCGGCGAAGGGCATCCAGCGGCGCCGCAGGTCGTCCAGCAGCGCGAACACCGGCTGCCGCGTCTCCTGGGCCTCCCAGCACGGCCCCCCGCCGACGGTGAACTGCAGGCGCTCGGCGCACGCGGCCTCGGTGGTGCTCGCCCCGAGCGGGATGCGCGAGCCGGACCCGTCGACGACCGACAGCCCCGCGGCGTCGACCCCCAGGGTGGTGACGCAGGCCCGGCTCAGGCGGACCGGCAGCAGCTCGGCCGACCCGGGGCTCCCGGCGGCCTCGGCGTCCAGCGCGGCGGCGAACCGCGTGGAGATGGTCACACGTCATCCTCGCCCCGTACGGGCACCGGGGCCATCCCGGTCACCCGGCCGCGTCCGGCCGGTGCGCGTACGCCGCCCCGCGGACGGCGTCGTCGTCCTCCAGGCCCGCGCCCAGCGCCCCGCCGACCGTCGCCAGCGAGCTGGTCAGCCAGGCCAGCTCCAGGTAGTCGCCGATCGCGGCCGGGTGCCCCAGCCCCTCGGCGAACAGCGCCGACGGCACCAGCAGCAGCGAGCCGGCCAGCGCGAGGGCGAACAGCGCGGCGTAGAGGGTGAGCACCCCGATGACCACGGTCGCGACGGTGGCCAGGTTGAACAGCGCCACCTGCTTGCGCACCCGGCGCGAGCGGGCCCGTTCCCACAGCTCCGCGCCGACGACCAGCGTCGCGCAGATGGCCACCACCGAGCCCAGCCCGACGGTGGACAACCGCAGCCAGCCGAACCGGTCGGCCAGCCGCCAGATGTCGGCGGTCACCAGGGCGAAGACGCCGGCCGCGACCGCCGCCGTCAGCGCGCGGGACAGCTGGATGGTCAGCCGCCACGGCCGGTTGGCCCGCACCATGCCGACCAGCAGCCGCAGGTTGCCCGTCAGCACCCGCGCGGTGAACCGGACGCCGTCGGGGGTGTCGGCCGGGTCGGTGGCCAGCTCGCGCACCCGGCGGCGCAGCGCGGCCGGGTCGTCGTCGCCCTCGGCGTCGCCGAGCAGCGTGCGGACCAGCCCGACCGTCGTCTGCAGCGCGCGGCGGCGCCGGCCGACCGCGCCCAGGGCCGGCAGCGACAGCACCGCGACGCCGTGCACCGGGCTGGCGTGCGCGACGACGGTGCGCCGGTCGACCGACAGCGGCAGGTCGGTGACGACGACGGCGAGGTCCCACTCCTCCGACAGCAGCCGGTCGCGCGCCGCGGCGACGATCTCCGCGTCGTCGGCCGGCGGCTGGACCAGCCCGTCCTCGACCACGCGGACGTCCCACACGACGTCGGGGTGCCGCTCGCGCAGCGCGCCGGCCAGGTCGGCGGCCAGCTCGTCGGCCACCTCCACCGGCGCTCCGGGCGCGGCGACCAGCCCCACGACGACGTCGGCCGGACCCGCCGCCTCGCCGGTCAGGGGTCCTTCCGGTGCCGTGCTCACAGCCTCAACCGCTCCTCGTGCCCGGTCTGCCACTCGACCATGACGATGCTCGCGTCGTCCTGCAGCCGGCCGTCCTGGTGCTGCATGACGCTGCCCATGAGCCGGCGCATCGTCTCCGGCGGCGGGTCGCCGGCCAGCTCGGCGCGCACGACCAGGTCCGCGAGCCGGTCCTCGCCGAAGAACGCGCCGCCGGGCGAGCGCGCCTCGACGACGCCGTCGGTGTAGAGCAGCACGCGGTCCCCGGGGCGCAGCTGCATCCGGCACACCGCGGGTGGCGCCGCGAGCAGCCCCAGCGGGCGCGCCGGCGGGCAGGCCGGCGGCCGGATCAGGGCGCCGTCGCGCACGACGATCGGGTCGGGGTGCCCGCAGTTCACCCAGGTGAGCAGCCCGGTGTCGAGGTCGAGCCGGGCGACGGCCGCGGTGGCGAACCGGCTGCCGGCGAACTGGCCGGCGACGACGGCGTCCATCGCGGCCGCGACCGCCGGGAGGTCGAGGCCCGCGCGCCGGGCGTGCCGGTAGGCGCCGACGGCGGCGGTGGTCAGCAGGGCGGCGGGCAGGCCGTGGCCGACGGCGTCGAGCACGGCCAGGTCCACCAGCGCGCCGTTGACCGCGTAGTCGAAGGTGTCCCCGCCGATGTCGTAGCTCGGCTCGAGCGCGCCGGTGATGACGACGCGGTCGCTCGCGTAGGTCAGCGGCGGCAGCAGCTCCCACTGGATCTCCGCGGCCAGCGTCAGCTCGCGGCGCCGCCGCAGCCGGGCGAACAGGTCGCTGTAGGCGTCGCGGGTGACGACCAGCTCGGCGACCAGCGAGGTGAACGACCGCGCGTCGTCCTCGAGGTCCGGCGTCGGGTCGCCGTCGAGCACGTACTCGACCACGCCGACCCGTTCGGCGCCGTCGAGCAGGGGCACCCACAGGCTGGCCGGCCCGTCGCCGGCCGGGGCGTGGACCGGCTCGACCCGGCGGAACGCGCGCCCGGCCACCGACCCGTCGATGGTCAGCTCCTGCCGGGCGGGCACTCCCTCGCCGGGCAGGGGCAGCAGGACGTGCTGGGCGTAGTCGGCGAGGTAGACGACCGCCCCGCGGACGCCCAGGCGCCGCGCCTGCTCCGCGACCACGGCGCCGAGGTCGTCGGCGGACAGGTGGTGCGACGCACGGACGAGCGCCCGGACGGGGTCCCGCTCGGACGGGCGCGGATCGGTGGCCACGACGGGTCAGGATCGCATCCCGGCCTGCGGCGGGCGCGGGGAGCGGGTCGCGGGGGATCAGGCCCGGGCCTCGAGGACGGACGTGTAGACGCCGACCGTCTGCTGCGCGATCGCCGGCCAGCCGAACTCCGACAGCACCCGCTCGCGGCCTGCGGCGCCCATCGCCGCGGCCCGGGTCGGGTCGGCCAGCAGCTCGGCGATGCGCGCGGCCAGCCCGGCCTCGAAGGCGGCCGGGTCGGCCGGGTCGTAGGGGACCAGCAGCCCGGTGACGCCGTCGGCCACGACCTCGGGGATCCCGCCGACCGCGCTCGCCACCACGGCGGTGCCGCAGGCGGCGGCCTCGAGGTTCACGATGCCCAGCGGCTCGTAGACCGAGGGGACGACGAACACCGTCGCCCCGGTGATCAGCGGCACCAGCTGCTCGCGCGGCAGCATCGCCTCGATCCAGACGACGCCCGGCCGGCGGGCCTGCAGCTCGGCCACGGCGTCGGCGACCTGCTGCCGCTCGGCCGGGGTGTCGGCGGCGCCGGCGCACAGCACCAGCCCGGCGTCGGGAGGCAGCTGCTCGGCCGCCCGCAGCAGGTGGACGACGCCCTTCTGCCGGGTGATCCGGCCGACGAACAGCGCGTAGGGCCGGTCGGGGTCGACCCCGAGCGAGCGGACGACGTCGGGCGCCGGCACCGGCCGGTAGGCCTCGGCGTCCACGCCGTTGCCGACGACGTGCACCCGGGCCGGGTCGAGGTCGGGGTAGGCGTCGAGGACGTCGGCGCGCATGCCGTGGCTCACCGCGATGACGGCGTCCGCGGCGAGGTAGGCGGTGCGCTCCACCCACGACGACAGCCGGTAGCCGCCGCCGAGCTGGTCGGCCTTCCACGGCCGTCGCGGCTCCAGCGAGTGCGCGGTCACCACGTGCGGCACCCCGTGCACGAGCGCGGCGAGCAGGCCGGCGCCGTTGGCGTACCAGGTGTGGCTGTGCACGAGGTCCACCCCGGCCAGCGCCGCGGCGATCTCGACGTCGGTGCCCAGCGCCTGCAGCGCGCCGTTGGCCTGGGCCAGGCCCGGCGGCACCGCCCAGCCGCGGGCGTCGGGCCGGGGGCCGCCGAAGGCGTGCACCTCCAGGTCCGGGCCCGCGGGCAGCGAGCGCAGGGCCGCGACGAGGTGCTCGACGTGCACGCCGGCCCCGCCGTAGACGTCGGGGGGCCACTCACGGGTGACGATGCCGATCCGCACGGCGGTCACCCTAGGGGGCGGGGAGCGCGGAGGCGGGGCGACGGCGGACCCGTGCAGCGGCTACGTTCCCTCCATGCGTGGCGGTCCTCGAGTGCTCGGCATCGTCCTGGCCGGTGGTGAGGGCAAGCGGCTCGCGCCCCTGACCCAGGACCGCGCGAAGCCGGCGGTGCCCTTCGGCGGCAACTACCGGCTCATCGACTTCGTGCTGTCCAACCTGGTGAACGCCGACATCCGGCAGATCGCGGTGCTCACCCAGTACAAGAGCCACAGCCTCGACCGGCACATCACCACGACGTGGCGGCTGTCGCAGATGCTCGGCAACTTCATCACCCCGGTGCCGGCGCAGCAGCGGCTCGGGCCGCGCTGGTACACCGGCAGCGCCGACGCGATCTTCCAGAGCCTCAACCTCATCTACGACGCGCGCCCGGACGTCGTCGTGGTGTTCGGCGCCGACCACGTCTACCGCATGGACCCGGCGCAGATGATCGACCAGCACCTGCAGACCGGCGCGGGGGTGACCATCGCGGGCCTGCGGGTGCCGCGGCGCGAGGCCACCGGGTTCGGCGTCATCGACGCCGGCGCCGACGGCAAGGTGCGCGGCTTCCTCGAGAAGCCGGCCGACCCGCCGGGCCTGCCCGACAGCCCGGAGGAGTCCTTCGCCTCCATGGGCAACTACGTCTTCACCACCGACGCGCTGCTCGAGGCGCTGCGTGCGGACGCCGAGGACGCCGACTCGGCGCACGACATGGGCGGCTCGATCATGCCGATGCTCGCCGAGACCGGTGACGCGTACGTCTACGACTTCTCCACCAACATCGTCCCCGGGGCCACCGAGCGCGACCACGGCTACTGGCGCGACGTCGGGACGATCGACTCCTACTTCGACGCCCACATGGACCTGGTGTCGGTCACCCCGGTGTTCAACCTCTACAACGACCGCTGGCCGATCCTCACCCTGCCCCCGCAGCAGCCGCCGGCGAAGTTCGTGCTCGGCGGGCGGGCCGAGGAGTCGATGGTCAGCGCCGGCGCGATCATCGGCGGCGGGTCGGTGCACAACTCGGTCGTCTCGCCCGGCGTGCGGGTCGAGCGTGGCGCGCGGGTCGAGGACAGCGTGCTCATGGACGGCGTCCAGATCGGCGAGGGTGCCTACGTCCGGCGGGCGATCCTCGACAAGAACGTCGTCGTCCCGGCGTGGGCGCGGATCGGGGTGGACTCCGACGCCGACCGCGAGCGCTACCACGTGAGTGCCGGCGGCGTGACCGTCCTCGGCAAGGGCGCCCGCGCGCTGGTGTGAGCGGCGACCAGCCGCCGCTGGTGGTGACGCTGCTGCTGGGTACGGAGGCGCAGGCGCGGTTCGACCGGCTGCGCGCCGAGCACTTCCCGGCCGACCGCAACCACCTCGCCGCGCACGTCACGCTGTTCCACGCCCTGCCGGGCGACCGGCGCGACGACGTCGACGGCGCCCTGGCCGCGGCCGCCGCCCGGCCGCCGTTCGCCGTCGCGGTGACCGGGCTGCAGCTGCTCGGCCGCGGGGTCGCCTACCGGCTGGCCGCGCCGGAGCTGTCGGCCCTGCACGCGGGGCTGGCCGCGGAGTTCGACCCGTGGCTGACCCGGCAGGACCGCCAGCGGCTGTCGGCGCACGTCACCGTGCAGAACAAGGTGGAGCCCGCGGTCGCCCGGGCGCTGCGCGACCGGCTGGCCGCGGAGTTCGTGCCCGGGGAGGTGCCCGCCCGCGGGCTGGGCCTGTGGCGCTACCTCGGCGGCCCGTGGGAGCCGCTGGCCGAGCACGTCTTCCGCTGACCGGCCTCCCTGCAGGGGCCCGCCGCCGGCCCCGTCCCGGGTCCCACCCTGAGCCTGCGAAGGGTGGGGAGGACGGGGTCCTTCCACGGCGGGGGGCAGGGAGGTCCTTCCCTCAGCCGCGGCGGGTCGCCACCAGCAGGCCGGCACCGATCGGCAGGACGGCGGAGGTCAGCCCCTCGTCCTCGCGGACGTTGTGGGCGAGGTCGCGCCAGGCGACGGTGTCGGGGTCGCGGGCGGCGCGGTCGCCGACGCGGTCCCCCTCGAGCAGGCCGTGGCAGGCCAGCGTCCCGCCGGTGCGCACCAGCGCGAGCAGCGCGGCCAGGTGCGGGGCGTACTCGGTCGGCCGGCCGGCGCAGACCACCAGGTCGTAGGCGCCGGGGGACAGGCGGGGCAGCACCTCGCCCGGGGTGCCGAAGATCAGCCGGGTCCGGCTCTGCGGGATGCGCGCCTCGGCGAACGCCCGCCGCGCCTCGCGCAGCTGCTCCGGGTCGGCGTCCAGGGCGGTGAGGACGCCGTCGGGCCGCATGCCGCGCAGCAGCCACAGGCCGACCACCCCGCCGCCGCTGCCGATCGACACGACCGCGCGGGCGCCGGCGCCGGCCGCGAGCACGGCGAGGGTGGCGCCGGCGGCCGGGCCGGGCGGCGGCGGGCCGCCGAGCGCCGCGGCCCGGGCGCGCGCCGCGGCCAGGACGGGGTCCTCGGCGGCGTAGCGGTCGGACCAGGCGGCAGCGCCGGTCCCGCCGGCGCACGACGGTCCCTGCGCGCTCATCACCGGCCGAGGGTAAGGGGGCCACGGCCCGCGTTCCGGGAGGCGTTCCTGTGAGGAACCTGGCAAGAACCGACGACGGGAACACGGAATGCCGTCACGGCCGTTGCTCCGGACGTGACACCCGAGCGTGCCGCCGTCCCCGTCCATCCCGCGGGGGAGGTCGGCAGCGTGCGCGTCCGCGATACTGAGGACGTGCCCGAGGCCACCGTCACCCCTGCCGCCGACCAGCAGTCGGCCGCGTCCGGCGCCGGCGAGGTGTGGGTGGCGCCGACCTGGGAGCAGGTCGTGCGGGACCACTCGGCGCGCGTCTACCGGCTGGCCTACCGCCTGTCGGGCAACGCCCAGGACGCCGAGGACCTCACCCAGGAGACGTTCGTCCGGGTGTTCCGCTCGCTGGCCGACTTCTCGCCCGGCACCTTCGAGGGCTGGCTGCACCGCATCACCACGAACCTGTTCCTCGACATGGTCCGCCGCCGCCAGCGGATCCGGTTCGACGCGCTGCCCGAGGACACCGAGCGGCTGCCCGGCACCGCGCCGAGCCCCGAGCAGGTCTACGCCGACACCCACCTGGACCCGCAGGTGCAGGCGGCGCTGGACGCGCTGCCGCCGGAGTTCCGCGTGGCCGTCGTCCTCTGCGACATCGAGGGCCTGACCTACGAGGAGATCGCGGCGACCCTCGGCATCAAGCTCGGCACCGTGCGCAGCCGCATCCACCGCGGCCGCGTGCAGCTGCGCCAGGCCCTGGCCCACCTCGCCCCGCGCAGCGTCCCGGCACCGGGGGCTCCCGCATGAGCCTGCCGGAGAGCCACCTGGCCCAGGAGGCGATCGCCGCGCTGGTCGACGGCGAGCTGGCCAGCGGCCCGGCCGCGCGCGCCGCCCGCCACCTGGCCGGGTGCTCCGAGTGCCGGATGCTCGTGCAGGCCCAGCGCGAGGCCAAGGACGCGCTGCACGCCGCGGCCGACCTCGCCGTCCCCGGTGACCTGCTCTCCCGGCTGTGCGCCATCCCGTTCACCGCCGACGTCCCCGGTGGCGGCGGGCTGGGCACCGTCACCGCGTCGGCGGGGGAGCTGACCGTCACCGGGACGTCCGGCCGGTGGACCGTGTCGCTCGACGACCCGCCCGTCCGCCCCGCGTCGCCGCACCACGCGCGGTGGCTGCGCCGCAGCGTCGCCGGCACGCTGGCCGGGCTGGGCCTCGGCGTCGCGGTCCTCGCGCTCAACCTGCCGGACCCGGAGGAGCCGGTGACCCGGACGCCGTCGTCGGTGGCCGGCCCCTCCTCGCCCGACGAGCGCACCGAGGTCGTGCCGCCGGTGGTCCGCACGCTGAGCGGCCCGTCGTCCGCGCCGGGCGCCACGCCGTGACTCCCGGGTCCTGACCCCCGACCCCCGAGCCCGCGGACGGGTACCGTCGCGCCGGCACCCGTAGTCCACGTCCGCTGCCAGGTCCGGGGAGGACCCTGAACCCGTGACCGCACCCGACGACGCCCGCGAGACCGGTCCCGCCGAGCCCGCGCCCCGCGGCGCTCGCGGGGACGGCGAGCGCACGGTGGAGGCGGTCGTCCGCCCGCCGGTCGCCGCCGGCCCGGGGGACGACGACGCGGTCTTCGCCCGTCCCGCCGGCGCCACCGGCTCCTTCGCGCCGCCGGAGCGGTCCCGCCCCGCCGCGGCGCCGGCGCCGCCGCCGGCCAGTGCCGCGCAGGCCGCCGCGTTCGGCCGCCCGGCGTCCGTCCCGGGCAGCTTCGCCGGCGACCGCCCGACCCCGCCGCCGCGGCCGGTGCCCCCGCCGCCGCCGGAGGCCGTGCTGCGCGCCTTCCGCGCCCCGGCCGGGCAGGCCGGGCTGCAGGAGCCGCCCGGTGGCCGGCCCGGGCGCCGCCGCACCTCGGCCGGGCCGTGGTGGAAGCCGGACGCGAAGAGCGACCCGTGGCGGGACCCGCACGCCCCGGCCGGCCTCACCGGCCCGGCGGTGTTCCAGGAGGAGTCCGAGCAGGAGGGCCCGGTCGTCGTCGACCGGAAGGGCCGGAAGAAGCTGCGGCTGCGCGACCTGTCGGTGCGGGTGGCCCTGCTGGTCGTCCTCGCCGTCCTGCTCGCCGGCGCGCTCGGCGGCGGCGTGGGCTACCTGCTGACCCGCGAGGCGAACGAGACCCCGCTGCTGGCGCCGGGCACCACGCTGTCGGAGACCGATGAGGGCATCAGCCGCGAGCCGGGGTCGGTGTCCGACATCGCCGGCCGGGTGGCGCCGGCGGTCGTGTCGATCGAGGTGCGCATCGGCGACGCCGGCGCGACCGGCTCCGGCGTGGTCATCGACGGCGAGGGCGGCTACATCGTCACCAACAACCACGTCATCTCCGGCGCCGACGGCGTGGACGGCGCGGAGATCCGGGCGGTGTTCAGCGACGGCAGCGGCTCGGCCGCGCGCATCGTCGGCCGTGACCCGGCCAGCGACATCGCCGTCGTCAAGGTGGAGAAGCCCGGCCTGGTCACCGCCTCGCTCGGCAACTCCGACGACGTCGTGGTCGGTGACCCGGTGGTGGCCATCGGCTCGCCGCTGGGCCTGGCCGGCACGGTCACCAGCGGCATCGTCTCCGCCCTCGACCGGCCGGTGCGGCTGGCGGGGGAGGGCAGCGACACCAACGCCGTGATCAGCGCGGTGCAGACCGACGCGCCGATCAACCCGGGCAACTCCGGCGGCGCGCTGGTCGACGGCACCGGCGCGGTCATCGGCATCAACACCGCGATCGCCTCGCTCGGCGGCGGCAGCGTCGGCCTGGGCTTCGCGATCCCCATCGACACCGCGCGCGACGTCGCCGAGCAGCTGATCGCCACCGGCAGCGCGGTGCACGCGACCCTCGGGGTGAACACCCGGTCGGTCACCGACGGCACCCGCGACGGCGCGCTGGTCCTCAACGTGGAGCCGGACAGCCCCGCGGCCCGGGCCGGGATCCGCGAGCAGGACGTCGTGATCGCCGTCGACGACCAGGCGGTGGGCAGCTCCGAGGAGCTCGTCGTCGCCGTCGACGCCCACGACCCGGGCGACGCGGTGACCATCGAGCTGGTCCGGAACGGGTCGTCGACGACGGTCCAGGCCACCCTCGCCCAGGCCTAGCAGGGCCTCCGCACCGAATACCCTGGGACCCGCGGAGGAGGGAGCGACGCGTGTTCGACTCGATCGGCTGGGGCGAGATCGTCGTCCTCGCGCTGGCCGCGTTGTTCATCTTCGGGCCCGAGCGGCTGCCCACCCTGGCGCGCGACGCCGCGGCCGGGCTCAAGAAGGTCAAGCAGGCGATCACCGGGGTGCGCGCCCAGGTCGACGAGTCCCTCGGCGAGGACCTCGCCGGCCTGCGTGACCTGGACCTGCGCAAGTACCACCCGAAGACGTTCATCCGCGCGCAGCTGTTCGAGGACGACGACGCCCCGCCGGTGCGCCGCGGCGACGCCGGTGCCGCGGGCGCGACCGCGGCGAGCCTGGTCAAGCCCGCCACCCGCCCGGCCGTCGTCGAGCACGACCGGACCGTCCCGCCGCCGTTCGACGTCGACGCGACCTAGACGCCCCGCGGACGCACGGGGGCCCGGCCCCCGAGGGGACCGGGCCTCCGACGAAGGACCTCGGTGCCCCCACACCTCGCTGACGCTCGGCGCGGGCCCCTGCACCGAGGCCGTTCCAGTTGGTCGCTAGCGGCGGACGGGGGTGAGCCCCAGCGACATGCCCGACAGCCCGCGCTGGCGGACTGCGAGGGAGTCGGCGACCTTCGTCAGCGCCTTCGCGGCCGGGGTCTCGGGGTCGGCGAGCACGATCGGCGCACCGGCGTCCCCGGCCTCCCGCAGGCGGGTGTCGAGCGGGACCTGGCCGAGCAGCGGGACGTTGGCGCCCAGCAGCCGGGTGAGCGCGTCGGAGACCGCCTGGCCGCCGCCGGAGCCGAAGACCTCCATGCGCGAGCCGTCGGGCAGCTCGAGCCAGGACATGTTCTCGATGACGCCCACGACCTGCTGGTGGGTCTGGGTGGCGATCGCGCCGGCCCGCTCGGCCACCTCGGCGGCGGCCTGCTGCGGCGTGGTCACCACGAGGATCTCGGCGTTGGGCAGCAGCTGGGCGATGGAGATCGCCACGTCGCCGGTGCCGGGCGGCAGGTCCAGCAGCAGGACGTCGAGGTCGCCCCACCACACGTCGGCGAGGAACTGCTGCAGCGCGCGGTGCAGCATCGGCCCGCGCCACACGACCGGGGTGTTGCCCGGGGTGAACATGCCGATCGAGATGACCTTCACGCCCATCGACTGCGGCGGCATGATCATGTTGTCGACCTGGGTCGGCTTGTCGTCGACGCCCAGCATGCGCGGCACCGAGTGGCCGTAGATGTCGGCGTCCACGACGCCGACCGACAGGCCCCGCTTGGCCAGCGCCGCGGCGAGGTTGACGGTGACGCTGGACTTGCCGACGCCGCCCTTGCCGGACGCGACCGCGTAGACGCGGGTCAGCGAGCCCGGCTGGGCGAAGGGGATGACGGGGTCGGCCGTGTCGGTGCCGCGGACGGTGCGGCGCAGCTCGGCGCGCTGCTCGTCGCTCATCACGTCCAGGCCGACCTGCACCGACGTCACGCCGGGGACGGCGGAGACGGCGGCAGTCACCCGGTTGGTGATCGTCTCGCGCATCGGGCAGCCGGCCACGGTGAGGTAGACCTCGACGCGCACGGCGCCCGGGTCACCGCCGACGCCGATCTGCACGTCCTTGACCATCCCGAGGTCGGTCAGGGGACGGTTGATCTCCGGGTCCTGGACGGTGGCCAGAGCGGCGTTGACGGCGTCGGGCGCCGGCGAGCCGGTCAGCGTGTCGGACATGGGGGGTTGTGTCTCCTTCGACGGGGGGACCCGGTCCGCGGCCCACACGGCGGCGACCTGCACTCCGGTCCACCTGCCACTGTACGGCGGCGGGCACCGGGTGCCGCCCGGTGCGGAGGTGATGTGCTGCGCACCCGGCGGTCCGTGCGGGGCGGTCAGCCGCCCACGCGGTTCCAGAGGCGGTGCTCGACGCCGGCGTCCCGCAGGAGCCCGGTCAGCCCGCGGCCCCCGCCCCGGGACCAGGCGAGGAGCGCGTCGAGGACGTCGGCGTCCGCGGGCGCACCGAGGGCAGCGAGCAGGGCGGGGAACTGCCCGGGACCGACGTCGACGGCGAACTCGTACTCGTCGTCCCCGCGCAGGCTCTGGCCCGCGACGCGCAGGCCGGCGCCGGACAGCGCGGCCCACTCCGACCAGGTGCCCCGCGGCCCCCGGTCGTCGCGCAGCACGACCCGGCGGTCGCCGGTGGCCCCGGTCACGGGACCGACCGTACGCAGCCGGGCCGTAGGCTGCGGCGACGTGTCCGCTCCCGCGCGTGCCGCCGTCCTCCGCGACGCGATCGGGCTCGGGGTGGCCGTCGGTCTCTACGGCGTCGCCTTCGGCGCGGCCGCCGACGCCGCGGGCCTGGACCCCTGGCAGGCGCTGACCATGTCGCTGCTGATGTTCACCGGCGCCTCGCAGTTCGCGCTGGTCGGCGTCCTCGGCGCCGGCGGCGGGGGCGCGGCCGCGATCGGCAGCGCGCTGCTGCTGGGCACCCGCAACACCGTCTACGGCGTCCGGCTGGCGCCGCTGCTGGCCCCGCGCGGGCCGCTGCGCCGGCTGGGCCTGGCGCACTGGGTGATCGACGAGACGACGGCGCTGGCCGTGGCCGCCCCCGACCGCGACCTGTCCCGGCTGGCCTTCCTCGCCGGCGGGGCGTCGATCTTCACGGTGTGGAACGCCACCACGCTGGCCGGCGCGCTCGGTGCCGGGGCGCTGGGGGAGACCGCGGCGGCGGCGCTGGACGCCGTCGTCCCGGCCGCGTTCCTGGCGCTGCTGTGGCCGCGGCTGCGCGCCGGCGCCGAGGAGCCGGGCGTCGCCCGCCGGGTGGCGCTGGGCGGCGCGGGCGTGGCGCTGGCGCTGACCCCGTTCGTGCCGCCGGGCGTGCAGGTGGTGGCCGCCGTCGTCGCGGTGGGGCTGGCCGGGCGGCCGCGGGCGGAGGCGGCGTGAGCGGCGGGACGCTGTGGGCGGTGGTCGTCGTCGGGTCGCTGGGCTGCTACCTGCTCAAGCTGGCCGGGCTGTCGGTGCCCGCGGCGTGGGTCGAGCGGCCGTGGGTGACCCGCCTGGTCACCTTCGTGCCCGCGGCGCTGCTGGCCGCTCTGGTCGCGGTGCAGACCCTGACCTCGGGGCAGGACCTCGTGGTGGACGGCCGGCTGGCCGGGGTCGCGGTCGCGGCGGTCGCCCTCGCGCTGCGCGCGCCGTTCGTCGTGGTGCTCGTGCTGGCCGGCGCCACCGGTGCGCTGGTGCACGTCCTGACCGCGTGACGCCGCTGCGGGCGGCGCTGCTGGGGCTGCTGGCCGGGATCGCCGCCAAGGCGGCCGACGAGTCGGGGGTGGCCTGGGCCGCCGCGCTGGGCAGCCAGCCGGCCGCCTGGGTGCTGGCCGTCGCCGCGCTCGGCCGCTGGGCGCCGTCGCCCCGGGCCGCGGCGGTCCGGGCGGCCGCGTTCTTCGCCGCCATGACCGTCGCCTACTACGCCTGGGCCGCGGTCGTGCTCGGGTTCGCCTGGACGCCCGGGCTCCTCGCCGCCTGGCTGGTCCTGTCGGCCACCGCCGTCCCGGTGACCGCGGCCGCCGCGTGGCAGGGCACCCGCGCGGACGGGCCGCTGCCCGGCGCGCTGGTGGCCGGGATCGCGGGCATCGCGCTGGCCGGCGGGGACGCGCCCGCGCTGTGGCCGGGCGGGGCGGACCCGCGCCCGGTGCAGGCGGCCGCCGACATCGTCACCGCGGTGCTGCTCACGGCCGTGCTGCCGCGGTGCCGGGGCACGCGGGCGTGGGCGCTCGCGCTGGTCGTCCCGGCGACCGCGGCCGCCGCCGCCGGGCTGCACGTGCTGCGTGCGGTGCTCGGCTGACCGAGGACCGCCGGCGCCGGCTCAGAACAGCCGGGTGTCCCGCTGCTCCAGGTCGAGCAGGAACCGCTTGCGGGACAGTCCGCCGCCGAAGCCGACCAGGCTGCCGTCGGCGCCGACCACCCGGTGGCAGGGGACGACGATCGCCAGCGGGTTCCTGCCGCACGCCAGGCCCACGGCCTGCGCGCCGCCCGGCTCGCCGACGGCTCGCGCCACCGCCCCGTAGGTGGTCGTCGCGCCGTAGGGGATGCGGGTGAGCTCCTCCCAGACGGCCAGCTCGAAGTCGCTGCCGCGCGGGCGCAGCGGCAGGTCGAACGCCTCCCGCTCGCCGGCGAGGTACTCGCCGAGCTGACCCGCCACGTCGGCGAGCGCGGCGTCGTCCCGCGCGCCGAGGTCGGCCTCCGGGCCCGGTGGCGAGAGGTACAGCCGGCCGAGCACGCCGTCGTCGGCGACGACGGTCAGCGGCCCGATGGGGGCGGCCACCACCGCGTGCGTGCGCATGCCCGGCAGTGTGCCGCGGGGGGACGACAGGACGGGCGGCCCGGTGCGCTACGCCGTCGGGTCCGCCAGCGCCGGCTGGACGGGGTCCTTCGGCTTCTTCTTGGCCTTCTTCTCCCGCTCCTCGGGCGAGCGGCTCTCGGCGAGGCGGCCCAGCTCGCCGCGGATGAAGTCGCGGGTGGCGAGCTCGCCGATGGCCACCCGCAGCGCGGCGAGCTCGCGGGCCAGGTACTCGGTGTCCGCGCGGGTCTGCGCGGCGCGGGCGCGGTCCTCCTCGGCCTGCACGCGGTCGCGGTCGGCCTGCCGGTTCTGCGCCAGCAGGATCAGCGGCGCGGCGTAGGCGGCCTGGGTGGAGAAGGCCAGGTTGAGCAGGATGAACGGGTAGGGGTCCCAGCGCAGCCGGACGGCGAAGACGTTGAGGCCGATCCAGAGCACCACGATCACCGTCTGGACGGCGAGGAAGCGCCCCGTGCCGAGGAAGCGGGCGATCCCCTCGGCGAACCGGCCGACCGCGTCGGGGTCCAGCCGCAGGTAGCCGGTGATCCCGCGGGACGAGCCGCGGGGGACGTCGAGCCGGCGGCCGTCAACCACGGCGGGCCCGCTCGCGCCAGTCCTCGGGCAGCAGGTGGTCGAGGACGTCGTCGACGCTCACCGCGCCCACCAGCCGGCCCCGGTCGTCGACCACCGGCGCGGCCACCAGGTTGTAGGTGGCGAAGTAGCGGGTGACCTCGCCCAGCGGCGCCTCCGGCCGCAGCGGGTCCAGGTCGTCGAGCACGCCGCTGACCAGCCCCGACGGCGGCTCGCGCAGCAGCCGCTGGATGTGCGCCAGGCCCAGGTAGCGCCCGGTCGGGGTGGCCGACGGCGGCCGGCAGACGTACACCTGGCTGGCCAGCGCCGGCGTCAGCTCGGGCTCGCGCACCCGGGCCAGCGCCTCGGCGATGGTGGCGTCCGGGGCGAGGATCACCGGCTCGCTGGTCATGATCCCGCCGGCGGTGTCCTCGGAGTACTGCAGCAGCTGGCGCACCGGCTCGGCCTCGTCGGGCTCCATCAGCTCGAGCAGCCGGTTGCGGTCGACGTTGGACAGCTCGGCGAGCACGTCGGCGGCGTCGTCGGGGTCCATGACCTCGAGCACGTCGGCGGCCCGGGACTCGTCCAGCGTGCCGAGGATGGTGACCTGCTCGGCCTCGGGCAGCTCGCCGAGCACGTCGGCCAGCCGCTCGTCGTCGAGGGCCTCGGCCACCTCGTGCCGCCGCTTGATCGGCAGGTCCTGGAGAGCGTGCGCGAGGTCGGCGGCATTGAGCTCGCGGTAGGTGGCGATCAGCGTCTCGGCGCCCTGCCCGCTCTCCGGCAGCGCGAGCCCGGCGACCTCGTCCCACGCCAGCTGGTGCAGCTGCCCGCGGCGGCCGAGCCGGCCCGGCTCCTGGACGGCGAGGCGGGTGACCTGCCACTCGCCGGTGCGGGTCTGCTCGATCCCGGCGTCGACGACGGTGCCCGGCCGGCCCGACTCGGTGATGGTCACGGTGCGGTCCAGCAGCTCGCCGAGGACCAGCGTCTCGCCGCGCCGCTGCTCGAAGCGCTTGAGGTTGAGCGTGCCCGAGGCGAGCACCACCGCGCCCGGGTCGATGCTGGTCACCCGGCCCATCGGCACGAAGATGCGGCGGCGGGCGACGACCTCCACGACCAGACCCAGCACCCGGGGGCAGGCGGTGCCCACCCGGAGCGCCACGACGACGTCGCGCAGCCGCCCGACCCGGTCCCCGTTGGGGTCGAAGACGGGCAGGCCGGCGAGCCGCGAGACGTACGCCCTGGTCACCGTGCTCACACTCGGTGAGGCTACCGTCGGGGTCGTGGCGAGCCCCGGGTCCGTCGAGCACGCGTCGGTCGAGTACGAGGTCGTCGACGTGTTCGCGCCCCGGGCGTTCGCGGGCAACCCGCTCGCGGTGGTGTTCGACGCCGACGCGCTGACCACCGCGCAGTGCCAGGCGCTGGCCGACGAGTTCGCGCTGTCGGAGACCTCGTTCCTCTGCGCGCCGACCGAGCCGGGCGCCTCCTACCGGGTGCGGATCTTCACCCCGTTCGCCGAGCTGCCCTTCGCCGGGCACCCGAGCGTCGGGGCCGCGCACACGCTGGTGCGCACCGGCCGGCTGGCCGCGGGCACGCTGCACCAGGAGTGCGGCGCCGGCGTCCTCCCGGTCGAGGTCACCGCCGACGGCGCGACGCTCACCGGCGGGCGGCCGACCCTGGAGGACGGCCCCGACCCGGCCGCGCTGGCCGCGGCGCTGGGGCTGTCCGCGGCCGACGTCGTCGGGCTGCCCGCGCACGTCGCCGGCTGCGGCCTACCCTTCGCGTTCCTCGCCGTGCACCCGGACGTCGTCGACCGCGCCGTCCCGGACCCCGCCGCGCTGGCCGCGTTCGGCGTGGGGGAGGGCGTCTCGGTGCTGTCCTGGGACGGCTCCACCGCGTACGCCCGCGTGTTCGCGAACGACCTGCGCTGGGGCGAGGACCCGGCCACCGGCTCGGCGGCGCTGGGCGCCGGCGTGTGGCTGGTCGCCACCGGGCTGGTCGCCCCGGACGGCACGTCGTCGTACACCGTGCGCCAGGGCGAGGCGATGGGCCGGCCCTCGGTGCTGTCCTGCACGGTCACCGCCGAGGCCGGCCGGGCGACGGCGGCCACGGTGTCCGGGACGGTGGTGCCGGTGGCCTCCGGGCGCATCCGCGTGCCGTGAGCGCCGGGTCGACGGCGGCCGTCTCCCCGTGGGCGGTCCACCGGCCGGGCTCCCGCGACGTCGCGCTCATGGCGGTCGCCGTCGTCGGGGTCTCCTTCTCCGGCCCGCTGACCGCGCTGGTCGGCGCCTCGTTCCTGGCGCTGGCGTTCTGGCGCAACGCCGCCGGGGCCGCGCTGCTGGTGCCGGTGCTGCTGGGCCGCGAGCGCGGCACCCTCGCCGGGCTGCGGCCGCGGGACCTGGGCAGCTCGGTCGTGGCCGGGCTGTTCCTCGCCGCGCACTTCGCCGCGTGGCTGCCCAGCCTGTCGATGACCACGGTCGCCGCGTCGACGGCGCTGGTCACCACCACGCCGATCTGGACGGCGCTGGCCGCGCGGGTGTCCGGCGTCCGGCTGCCCGCGCAGGTGTGGGCGGGGCTGGCGCTGGCCGTCGTCGGCGCCGCGCTGATCGCCGGGGTCGACGTCGCGGTGAGCCTGGAGGCGCTGGCCGGGGACGGGCTGGCGCTGCTCGGGGCGATCTGCGCCGGCGGCTACATGCTCGCCGGGGCCCGCGCCCGCACCCGCCTGGCGACGTCGGCGTACTCGGTCGTCTGCTACTCCACCTGCGCCGCCGTGCTCGCCGTCGCCGCGCTGGTGACCACCACCCCGCTGGCCGGGTTCCCCGCCCGCGACTGGTGGCTGATCCTGGCGATCACCGTGTGCGCGCAGATCCTCGGGCACACGCTGCTCAACCTGGTGCTGTCCACCGTGGGGCCGACCGTCGTCGGGCTGGCGGTGCTGCTGGAGGTGCCCGGCGCGCTGCTCGTGGCGCTGGTGCTGCTCGGCCAGACCCCGCCGCTGCTCGCGCTGCCGGGGATGGTCGCCGTCGTCGCGGGGGTGGCGCTGGTGGTCCGGGCCGGGCGGCCGCAGGTGCCGGTCGAGCCGGTCACCTGAGCGCGCCGGGAGACGCTGGTTACCCTCCGGTAGCCGAAGATCCATCACACAGCGGAGGCACCGTGGCCGAGCTCCGATCCCGTCGTTCCAACCTCGCCGTGCCGGGCAGCAACCCGCGCTTCCTCGAGAAGGCCAAGGGCCTGCCGGCCGACCAGGTGTTCCTCGACCTGGAGGACGCCTGCGCGCCGCTGGCCAAGCCCGGCGCCCGGAAGAACATCGTCGCGGCGCTCAACGAGGGCGGCTGGGGCGAGAAGATCCGCACGGTCCGGGTCAACGACTGGACGACGGAGTGGACCTACCGCGACGTCATCGAGGTCGTCGAGGGCGCCGGCGCGAACCTCGACTGCATCATGCTGCCGAAGGTCGTCGACGCCCATCAGGTGGCGGCGCTGGACTTCCTGCTCACCCAGATCGAGAAGGCCAACGGCCTGGAGGTCGGGCGGATCGGCATCGAGGCGCAGATCGAGACCGCGCAGGGCCTGATCAACGTCAACGACATCGCCTTCGCCAGCCCGCGGATCGAGACGATCATCTTCGGACCGGCCGACTTCATGGCCAGCATCAACATGAAGTCGCTGGTGGTCGGCGCCCTGCACCCGGACTACCCCGGCGACCCGTTCCACTACATCCTCATGCAGATCCTCATGGCCGCCCGCGCCCGCGGCGTGCAGGCCATCGACGGCCCCTTCCTGCAGGTGCGCGACGTCGACGCCTTCCGCGAGGTCGCCAAGCGCTCGGCCGTGCTCGGCTTCGACGGCAAGTGGGTGCTGCACCCCGGCCAGATCGACGCCGCCAACGAGATCTACGCGCCGTCGCAGGAGGACTACGACCACGCCGAGCTCATCCTCGACGCCTACGACTGGTACACGTCCGAGGCCGGCGGCAAGAAGGGCTCGGCCATGCTCGGCGACGAGATGATCGACGAGGCCAGCCGCAAGATGGCGCTGGTCATCGCGGGCAAGGGCCGCGCCGCGGGCATGGGCCGCACGTCGTCGTTCACCCCGCCCGACGCCGCCTGAGCGACCGCGTCGCGCGGCCCGCCCGGGCACTCCCGGGCGGGCCGTCGTCGTTCCCGGGGGAGCCCGGTCCGAGTGACCGGGGACACGGCGACTGGGGCGGGGCGGGCGCTCATACTCCCCGGTAGCACAAGGACACCGGAGTCCCGGAGGAGTGAGCGTGGCCCGACTGGCGCAGACCGCCGACCTGACCGACATCCAGCAGGAGATCCTGTCGACGGTCAGGAGCTTCGTGGACAAGGAGATCATCCCGCACGCGCAGGAGCTCGAGCACGCCGACGAGTACCCGCAGGAGATCGTCGACGGGCTCAAGGAGCTCGGCATCTTCGGGCTCATGATCCCCGAGGAGTACGGCGGCCTCGGGGAGTCGCTGCTGACCTACGCGCTGGTGGTCGAGGAGATCGCCCGCGGCTGGATGAGCGTCTCCGGCGTCATCAACACCCACTTCATCGTCGCGTACATGATCCGCCAGCACGGCACGCAGGAGCAGAAGGACCACTTCCTCCCGCGCATGGCCACCGGCGAGGTCCGCGGCGCGTTCTCGATGTCCGAGCCGGGGCTGGGCTCCGACGTCGCCGGCATCCGCACCAAGGCGGTCAGGGACGGCGACGACTACGTCATCGACGGCCAGAAGATGTGGCTGACCAACGGCGGCTCCTCCACGCTGGTGGCCGCGCTGGTCCGCACCGACCTGGGCGCCGACAAGCCGCACCAGAACCTGACGACGTTCCTCGTGGAGAAGCCGGCCGGCTTCGGCACCGTCGCCCCGGGGCTGACCATCCCCGGCAAGATCGACAAGATGGGCTACAAGGGCGTCGACACCACCGAGCTGGTGTTCGACGGCTACCGCATCGGCGCGGACATGGTCCTCGGCGGGGAGCCCGGCCGCGGCTTCGCGCAGATGATGGACGGGGTCGAGGTCGGCCGGGTGAACGTCGCCGCCCGCGCCTGCGGCATCTCCATCCGGGCGTTCGAACTGGCCGTCGAGTACGCCCAGCAGCGGGAGACCTTCGGCAAGCCGATCGTCCAGCACCAGGCGATCGCGTTCCAGCTCGCCGAGATGGCCACCAAGGTCGAGGCGGCGCACCTGATGATGGTCAACGCCGCCCGGCTCAAGGACGCCGGCAAGCGCAACGACGTCGAGGCCGGCATGGCCAAGCTGATCGCCAGCGAGTACTGCGCCGAGGTGACCACGCAGTCCTTCCGCATCCACGGCGGCTACGGCTACTCCAAGGAGTACGAGATCGAGCGGCTCATGCGCGAGGCGCCGTTCCTGCTCATCGGCGAGGGCACCAGCGAGATCCAGAAGACGATCATCAGCCGCGGCCTGCTCAAGGAGTACGGCCTCAAGCGCTGAGGACGTAGATGCGTGGCCCGGGACCGGATCGGTCCCGGGCCACGCGTGCGTTCAGCGGGCCGGGCGGCGCTCGTAGTTCCGCCGCGCCCACAGGTAGCCGGCGAGCGCGATCGCGGCGCACCACGCCGTCGCCACCCAGGCGCTGGAGCCGATCGCGGTGCCGGTGAGCAGGCCGCGCAGCGTCTCGGTCAGCGGGGTGAACGGCTGGTGCTCGGCGAACTCGCGCAGCCCGGCCGGCATCGACTCCACCGGCACGAAGCTGCTGGCGAGGAAGGGCAGCAGCACCAGCGGCATCGGCAGGTTGCTCGCGCCCTCGACGGTCTTCGTGGCCAGGCCCATCGCGACCGCCAGCCAGGCCAGCGCGAACGCCGTCATCGCCAGGACGCCGGCCGCGGCGAGCCACTCGAGCACGCCCGCGTCGGGCCGGAAGCCGACCAGCAGGGCGACCCCGACGACGACGGCCAGGCCCACCAGCGTCTGGACGACGGCGCCGAGGACGTGCCCGGTGAGCACCGACGCGCGGGCGATCGACATGGTCCGGAAGCGGGCGACGATCCCCTCGGTCACGTCCATGGCCATCGCGATCGCGGTGCCCTGCGCGCTGCCGGTGACCGCCAGCAGCAGCACCCCGGGCACCACGTAGGTGACGTACTCGGCGCGCCCGCCGGCCGGCCCGCCCAGCCCGGCGCCGAGCGTGCCGCCGAAGACGTGGACGAACAGCAGCAGGAACACGATCGGGACCGCGGCCACGATCAGGGTCAGCGACGGGTGGCGCACCGCGTGCCGCAGGTCGCGGCGCAGCATCGTGCCGCTGTCCGTCACGGTGGTCGCGAGGCTCACGCCGGCACCTCCTCGGGGGTCGGGCGGCCGGTGAGGGCCAGGAAGACGTCGTCGAGACCGGGCGTCTCGACGGTGAGCCCAGCGACGTCGACGCGGGCGTCGTCGAGGCGGGCGAGCACCGACCGCAGCGCCGCGACGCCGCCGTCGGAGGGCACCTCCAGCTGGAGGCCGGCCGGGTCGGCCGTGCCGGTGCCCAGGGCGCGGGCCGCCCGGTCGAGCGCGGCGGCGTCGGCGAACCGCAGTCGCACCGACCCGCCGGGGACCAGCCGCTTGAGCTCGTCGGCGGTGCCCTCGGCGACCAGCCGGCCGCCGTCGAGCAGGCCGATCCGGTCGGCCAGCTGGTCGGCCTCCTCCAGGTACTGAGTGGTGAGCAGGATCGTGACGCCCTCGGCGACCAGCCCGCGGACGACGTCCCACATCGCCCGGCGGCTGCGCGGGTCCAGCCCGGTGGTGGGCTCGTCGAGGAAGACCACCCGCGGGTCGCCGATCAGCCCCATCGCCAGGTCCAGCCGGCGCCGCATGCCGCCGGAGTACGTGGCCGGCGGCCGGTCGGCGGCCTCGACGAGGTCGAAGCGCTCCAGCAGCTCCGCGGCGCGGCGCTGCCCCACGCGGCGGCCGAGGTGGTGCAGGTCGGCCATGAGGCGCAGGTTCTCCCGGCCGGTGAGCAGGCCGTCGACGGCGGAGAACTGGCCGGTCACCGCGATCGCGGCGCGCACCCCGGCGGGGTCGGTGGCGAGGTCGCGCCCGGCGACGGTGACCTCCCCGGCGTCGGCGGGGGTGAGCGTGGACAGGACGTCGACGGTGGTCGTCTTGCCCGCCCCGTTGGGGCCGAGCAGCGCGTAGACGGTGCCCTCGGGCACGGTGAGGTCCAGGCCGTCGAGGACGACGGTGGCGCCGAAGGCCTTGCGCACGCCCGCGACGGAGACGGCGGCGGTCACGGTCGGCTCCCCTCAGGCCCGGCGTACGAGGACGTCGCCGTACGCGGTGCGGGCGTGGATCTCCACGGTCTCCTCCGCGTCGCCGGGCCCCTCGGCCTCGCCGAGCAGGTTGCGGATGCGCCCGGAGCCCGACTGCACGTCGAGCCAGGCCGCCGTCCCCGCGCGCACGCCCGCCTCGACCTCGCCGTAGGCGGTCTCGAGCACCAGCGACCCGCGCACCGCCTGGCCGACGCGCACCTGGCCGTACCGGGTGGTGCCGGTCAGCGAGCCGAGCGCGCGGTCGACGACGACGTCCCCGCACGCGGTCTCCAGCCGTGCCGGCCCGGTGACCTCGCCGACCCGGACGTCGCCGTAGGCGGTGTGCACCTCGGCCTCGCCGTCGAGGGCCGCCGCGGTGACGTCGCCGCTGGAGGTGCGGGCGCGCAGGCTGCCGGCGCGGTCGAGCTCGAGGTCGCCGTAGCGGCTCTCGACGTCGACGGTCCCCAGCCGCCCGGTGCAGGTGACCGACCCGGCGGTGGCCCGGGCGACGAGGGAGGAGCCCTCGGGCAGGGCGACGTCGACGTCGACCTCCGGGCCGGAGCCGAAGAACAGCAGCCGCGGCCGGCCGGTGGAGCGGACCAGCAGCTCCCCGGCGGTGAACTCGACGACGCAGTGCTCGGCGGCCGCGACGTCGGCGGAGCTGCGCTCGCTGCGCGGCCGGACGGTGACCACCGTGTCGGGCCGCTCGGAGGCCCGGACGCGGACGGTGCCCGCGGCGATCTCGACGCGGGCGCTGATCGGGTGGGGGGTGTCGAACGTGGGCATGGTCTGCGCCCTCCTCGGGGCAGGGGGGATCGCCCCCGGACCGGTCGGCCGGGGTCGCGGTGCCGTGTTCAGGTGCGGTGCGCGACGGGTCGGGCTAGCGTGCCCAGCCCGTGTAGGAGGAGCCGCCGGTCCACCGGGACCGGCGGCCGTCGTCGGCGGGCCGGGGCCGGTCGGCGCGCGTCACCGCGTCGCTGACGGCCCGGACCAGCCACGTGTTGACCGACGAGCCGAGGCGGGCGGCCGCCTCCTCGACGCGGACCTTGAGCTGCTCGGGAAGCCGGAGGGTGATCCGGATGGTGCTGCCGTCGTCGCCGTCAGGGAGAGCAGCCACGGGCGCCGGGGCGTCGTGCGGGTCGGCGGCGGCCGGCGGCGGGGTGACGACGAAGCCGAGCTCGCTGCCGCGCAGCCGGACGTCGACGGCGCCGGGCGCGAGCTGGCCGGTGATCTCCTCGGCCGCGGCCGACAGGGCGGACAGCAGGGCCAGCCGGACCGAGGACTCCAGCGGCGCGGTGAGGCGCTCGGCCAGCTCGCGCGCCTCCTCGCCCCCCGGAGCGGCGGCGAGCACGAGCTCCCGGCGGAGCTGCTCGACGAACGGGGTGAGGTCCATGACGTCACAATGACAGCATTGTGATGTCATGCGCAACTCCCGTGGTGTCAGCGTGGTGTCGCGCGGGTCCCGGCGAGCAGCAGCAGGAGCGCCGCGGCGAGGAGGACGGGCTCCAGGACGAAGGCCGCGGTGAGGCCGTGCGCGTCGGCCAGGGCGCCGAGCAGGAAGGGTGCGGCGGCGGTGACCAGGCCGCCCAGCAGCTGGGTGCGGGCGTTGGCCCGGTCCTCGTGCCCGCGGGCGGCGCCTAGGGCGAGCGCCAGCGCCAGGGGGTAGAGGTTGGCGATGCCGATCCCGCAGACGAACAGGCCGAGGACGGCGACGACCGGGCTGCCGGTCAGCCAGAACGGCACGAAGCCGGCCGCGGTCACCGCCAGGGAGGCGTGCAGCAGCGGGACGGTCCGGCCGGGGCGCCGGGTGAGCGCCGCCCCGCCGAGGCGGCCGACGAGCAGGCCCAGGTAGTTGCTGCCCAGCGCCGTCGCGGCGGTGGTGGTCGACAGTCCCGTCCCGACGAGCACCTCGGTGCCGAAGTAGACCAGGCAGAACTCCACGGCCGTGGCGACCGCGGTCAGGGCGGCGAACAGCCAGGCGGTCAGGGGCAGCGGTCCGGGCCGCCCGGCGACCCGGCGGTCGGCCGGCGACGGCAGGGCGCGGCGTCGCCAGCGGAGCCACAGCACGCCGAGGACGAGCGCGGGGAGGGCGAACGCCGCCCGCCAGCCGGCCGGCCCCGCGGCGAGCCCGCCGAGGACGAGGGGCGCCAGGACCGCGCACGCCCCGGCGCCGACGTTGGCCTCGGTGAGCGCCCGGTCGCGCCGGGCGCCGTGCCGGTCGGAGAGCACGGCCTGCGTCGCCGTCAGCAGCACCGTGCCGGCCGTGCCCATCACCGCCGCGCCGAGCAGGGTCGGCGCGAGCCCGTGGCCGAGGGTGAACAGCGCGGCGCCGGCGGCGGTGCCCAGGGCCGAGGACCACAGCAGCGCCGACCGCGACAGCCGGCGGGCCACGGTCGCGAACCCCGCGCCGGCCAGGGCCGCGCCACCCGACCACAGCACGGAGTAGACGCCCAGCAGCGTGTACGAGAAGTGCAGCTCCTCGCGCAGCAGCGACAGCGCCGGGCCGAAGGCGTAGAGCCAGCCGGTGAAGCACCCGAGCACCGCGTAGGCCAGCACGGTCGGCGCGTCCCGGACGAAGCCGTCGTCCCCGCTCGCCCCGAGGGGGGTACCGGCCTGCTCCTCGGCCTTTGTGTATCGATACACACCTAGACTGTACGAGTGGCCAGTCCTCCGGACCACCGGTCGCGCCGGCCGACGATGCGCGAGGTGGCCCGCGCCGCCGGCGTCTCGCCGATGACGGTGTCCTACGTCTACTCGCGGCCCGGCCGGGTGTCGGCCGAGGCGGCGGCGCGGGTGCGGGCGGCGGCGCAGGAGCTCGGCTACCCCGGGCCGCACCCGGCCGCCCGCTCGCTGCGGCGGGGGCGGGTCGGCAGCCTCGGCGTCGTGCTGGGGGAGCAGCTCGGCTACGCCTTCGACGACCCGCAGGCGGCCCGCTTCCTCGCCGGGGTCGCGGACGTCTGCGCCGCCGAGGGGGTCGGCCTGACGCTGGTCCCGACCACCGGGGCCCCCAGCGATCCCGAGCGGGTCGCGCGGGCGGTCGTCGACGGCTTCGTCGTCTGGACCACCAGCGACGACGACCCGGTGCTCGACGCGGTGGCCGACACCGGCCTGCCCGCCGTCGTCCACGCCGGGCCGCACCACCGGGGCCTGCCGGTGGTCGGCATCGACGACCGCGCCGCCGCCGCGGCGATCGGACAGGTGGCGTTCGTCGGGGCCCGGCGGCCGGTGGTCCTCGGCTTCCCGCTCGACCGGGACCGCGTCCGCCGGCTGCTGCCCGCCCCGGAGGTCGGGGCGGTCCGGTTCCCGGTGACGCGGAACCGCTGGGAGGGCCTGCTCGGCGCCTGGACCGGGGCCGGGCACCCGGCGGCGGAGCTGCGGCTGGCGGTGTGCCCGGTCAACGACGCCGAGGAGGGCGAGGCGTTCGCCGCCGAGCTGCTCGCCGGCCCGGACCGGCCGGACGCGGTCGCCGCGATGAGCGACGAGCTCGCGCTCGGGGCGCTGCGGGCGGTGGCGGCCGCGGGCCTGGCCGTGCCCGGCGACGTGGCGGTCACCGGCTGGGACGACAGCGACGCCGCGGAGCCGGCCGGGCTGACCACCGTCGCCCAGTCGCTGCGCCGGCAGGGGGCCGCCTGCGCGCTGGTCGCGCTCGGGCGCGCGCCGGAGGTCCCGGCGCCGGACGGGTGGCGCGTGGTGGAGCGGGCGAGCACCCGCTGAGCGCGCACGAGGGCCCCGGTGGGTCCCGGGGCCCTCGTGTGGCGGGTCAGCCCGCCGGCTCGCTCAGGTCGTAGACGGTCACGCCGTCGACGGTCCGGGCGGTGTAGTTCTCCGCCACCCAGGCCGCGATCTCCGCCGACGCCGAGCTGCCGCCGTCGCTGGCCATCCCCGTGCCGCCGCCGATGAACCAGTGGATCTCACCGTCGGCGACGTACTGCTGGAACTGCTCGAGCGTGGGGGAGGGGTCGCTGCCGTTGAACCCGCCGATCGCCATGACCGGCAGCCCGGTGGCCAGCTGGTAGCCGGCGGCGCTGTTGGAGCCCACCGCGGCGGCCGCCCAGGTGTGGTCGCCGGCGTCGTCGGTGAGCGCGGCGACCACCTCCTCGCCGACGTCGGCGGCATCGAGCAGGCCGCCCGTGCCGCCGCCCGGGCCGCGGGTGACGTTGCCCGGGACGGTGGTGCCGCCGGGTGTGGCTGCCGGGCCGCCCGCCGGCGGCTGACCGCCGGGGAACGCGGCCCGGCCGCCGCCCGGGCCGCCGCCCGGGCCGCCGAACCCGGCGCCGGCCACGGTCGGGCCCGCGCTCGGGATCGAGCCGGTGTGCGCGGTGCCCGCCGTCTGCACGGCGTAGGCGGCCGGGCCGGCGACGCCGGCGAGCAGCCCGACGGCGAGGACCACGGCGGCCACCGCGCGGCCCACCCGGTCGACGACGAGCAGGCCGAGCGCGGCGGCGAGCCCCGCGACGAGCACGGTCCAGCGCAGCCAGGGCAGGAACTCCGCCGACCGGCCGAGCAGCATCCAGGCCCACAGCGCCGTGCCGGCCAGCGTGACCGACAGGACCAGCCGGGCCCAGGCGCGCCCGCGCCGCTGCCAGAGCAGGGCGCCGCCGATGGCCACCAGGGCGGCGATCGCCGGGGCCAGCGCCACCGTGTAGTACGCGTGGAAGATGCCGGCCATCAGGCTGAAGGTCAGCCCGGTGACGCCGAGCCAGGTCCCCCAGGTGAGCAGCGCGGCGCGCCGGGGGTCGGTGCGCGGGGCCCGGCCGACGGCGACCAGCCCGGCGGCCAGCAGCGCGAGCGCGGCGGGCAGCAGCCACGCGACCTGGCCGCCGATCTCGGAGCCGAACAGCCGGGTCAGGCCGGTCTCCCCCCAGCTGCCGCCGGCGCCGCCGCCGACGCTGCCGGTCTCCTCGCCGGTGAGCCGGCCCAGGCCGTTGTAGCCCCAGATCAGCTCCCAGACGGAGTTGGTCTGCGACCCGCCGACGTAGGGCCGCCACGACGCCGGCACCAGCTCCACGACGGCGACCCACCAGCCCCCGGCCACGACCATCGCCGCGCCGGCGCCGAGCAGCTGCAGGACCCGGCGGCGCGGCGTCGTGGGCGCGGCCACCAGCCACACCAGCGCGAAGCCGGGCACGACCAGCACCGCCTGCAGCGTCTTGGTGAGGAACGCGAACCCGACGAGCACGCCGACGGCGACCAGGCCGCGGGTGGAGGCTCGCTCCAGGGACCGGGTGAGCACGTAAGCGGCCGCGGTCATCAGCAGCACGAGCAGCGCGTCGGGGTTGTCGAAGCGGAACATCAGCGCGGCGACCGGGGTCAGCGCCAGGGCCGTCCCCGCCACGAGACCCGTGCCCGGGCCGGCCACCCGCCGCACCGCCAGGTACAGCAGCCCGACGGTGGCCACGCCCATGAGCGCCTGCGGCACCAGCAGCGACCACGAGTTCAGCCCGAACAGCCGCACCGACAGCGCCATCACCCACAGGGAGGCCGGCGGCTTGTCCACGGTGATCGAGTTGGCGGCGTCGGAGGAGCCGTAGAAGAAGGCCTCCCAGCTCTGCGAGCCCGCCTGCGCGGCCGCGGCGTAGAAGGCGTTAGCCCAGCCCGAGGCCGCGAGGTCCCACAGGTAGAGGACGCCAGTGGGGGCCAGCAGCCCGAGCAGCGCCGGGCGGACCCAGCGCGGGTCGTCGGGGCGGCCCCGGAGCAGGCGGGCGGCCCGCCCGGGCCGGGCCGGGGCGGGCGGCGCGGCCGCGGGAGCGGCGGGCGCCGCCGGGGGCGTCGCGGTGGCGGTCATCGGGCGGTCTCCATCTCGGGGGCGGTCACGGCCTCGGGAGCCGGCCGCGCGGGGGTGGGGGAGGTGCCGAACACCCAGCCGCGCAGCAGCAGGAAGCGCAGCAGCGTGGCGACGGCGTTGGCGCCGACGAGCACGGTGAGCTCGAGGCCGCGGGCCGGGGTGGGGTCGGCGAGGTGCAGCAGGCCGAGCGACCCGCTGGTGAGCGCCAGGGCGAGGCCGGACACGACCAGGCCCTGCAGCTGGTGGCGGCCGGCGTGGAGCCCGCCGCGGATGCCGAAGGTGACCCGCCGGTTGGCCGCGGTGTTCGCCACCGCGGTCACCAGCAGCGCGAGCAGGTTCGCCGGCTGGGCGGCCACGACGCCGCGCAGCAGGACGAACAGCAGCAGGTAGGCCAGCGTCGACAGCGCGCCGATCACGGCGAAGCGCACCAGCTGGCCGGCCAGCGAGCCGGGGACGCCGGGCAGCGGGTCGGGCAGCGGCTGCCGGCCGATGGTGGCGCGCAGCTGCGCCAGCGGCAGCCGGCCGGTGGCCAGCGCGCGCAGCATCCGCACGATGCCGGCGACGTCGGCCCGCGCCGTCCGCACGATGTCGACGCGGCTGTCGGGGTCGTCGACCCAGTCGACGGGCACCTCGTGGATGCGCAGCCCGGCGCGCTCGGCGAGCACCAGCAGCTCGGTGTCGAAGAACCAGCCGGTGTCCTCGACCAGCGGCAGCAGCTGCGCCGCGACGTCGGCCCGGATCGCCTTGAACCCGCACTGCGCGTCGGACAGCGAGGTGGCCAGGGTGCGGCGCAGCAGCAGGTTGTAGCCGCGGGAGACGACCTCGCGCTTGAGGCCGCGCACCACCCGCGACGAGCGGGACAGCCGGGTGCCGATGGCGAGGTCGGAGTGGCCGCTGATCAGCGGGGCGACCAGCGGCAGCAGGGCGTTGAGGTCGGTGGACAGGTCGACGTCGGTGTAGACGAGGACCGGCGCGTCCGACCCCAGCCAGGCGGTGCGCAGCGCGCCGCCGCGGCCGGGCTCGGGGATCTGCAGGACCTCGATCCCGGGCAGCTCGGCGGCGACCCGGTGCGCGACCTCCAGGGTGCGGTCGGTGCTGGCGTTCTCCGCGACCGTGATGCGGAACGGGTAGGGCAGGGACTCGGTCAGGTGGGCGTGCAGGCGGCGCAGGCACCGCTCGAGGTCGGTCTCCTCGTCGTGCACCGGGACGACCACGTCGAGGACGGGGCGCCCGCGGCCGGCGGCACCGGCGCGGTCGTGCGCGCCGCGCAGGAGCGGTGGCATGCGCAGAACGGTCGGGTCCGCTCCTGGGGTGCGCCGGTACGGGCGCTGGAGATCGCCTGTGAACGGCACGTCACACCCGGTGGTCGTAGGTTCGGGCGGTGCGCGCTGTCGGAGTGACCGAGTTCGGAGGGCCCGAGGCCCTCACCGTCGTCGACGTGCCCGACGAGCCCCTCGGGCCGGGGCAGGTGCGGCTGCGGGTCCGGGCCGCGGCGGTGAGCCCGACCGACACCCACCTGCGCGAGGGCGCCTACGCCGGCCGCGACCCGGTGAGGACGCCGCCGTGGGTGCCCGGCATGGACGCCGCCGGCGACGTCGTCGAGGTGGGCGAGGGCGTCGACCGGGTGGCCGTGGGCGACGCGGTCATGGCGATCGTCGTCCCCACCGGCGCGCACGGCGGCTACCGCGAGGACCTCGTGCTGCCGGCCGGCTCGGTGGCCCGGGTGCCGGCGGGCGCCGACGCCGCCGCCGCGTGCACGCTGCCGATGAACGCGCTCACCGCGCGGCTGGCGCTGGACCAGATGGCCCTGCCGCCCGGCTCGGTGGTCGCGGTGACCGGCGCGGCCGGCGCCTTCGGCGGCTACGTCGTCCAGCTCGCGAAGGCCGACGGGCACACCGTCGTCGCCGACGCCTCCGAGGCCGACGAGCGGCTGGTCCGCGACCTCGGCGCCGACGTCGTCGTGCGGCGGGGCGACGACGTCGCCGAGCGGATCCGCGCGGAGTTCCCCGACGGCGTCGACGGGCTGGCCGACGGCTCGGTGCAGGACGCGCTCGTGCTGCCCGCGGTCCGCGACGGCGGGAAGGTGGCCACCGTGCGCGGCTACCGCGGCGACGGGTCCGGCCGGGTCGAGGTGCTGCCCACGAGGGTGCGCCGCTACGCCGAGAACGCCGCCGCCCTCGACCGGCTGCGCGAGCAGGTGGAGTCGGGCGCGGCGACGCTGCGGGTGGCCCGCACCTTCGCGCCGGAGGAGGCGCCCGAGGCGCACCGGGTGCTGGCCGCCGGCGGCGTGCGCGGCCGGCTGGTGATCACCTTCTGAGGTCGCGGGTCCGCGTCTGCCAAGGTGGGTAGGTCCCCGGGCAACGGTGCCCGGGCGTGATGACGGAGGAGCGGCAGATGGTGCACAGGCTGGTGGTCAGCTACGGGCAGCCGGAGGACCCGGCGGCGTTCGACGCCCACTACCGGGACACCCACGTCCCGCTGACCGTGCAGATGCCCGGCCTGATCCGGTTCACCACCGGCAGCCCGCAGCCGCTGGACCCGCGCCAGTCCGCGCCCTACCTCGTCGCCCACCTGGACTTCGACTCCGAGCAGGCGATGGGGGCCGCGTTCGCCTCCGACGCGGGCAAGGCCGGCGCGGCCGACCTGCGCACCTTCGCCAGCGGCGGCGTGACCATGACGCACTACGAGGTGAACGAGGTGCACGTCTCCCGGTGAACGGCGCCCAGGCACTGATCCGCACGCTCGTCGACGCCGGGGTCGACGTCTGCTTCGCCAACCCCGGCACGTCCGAGATGCACTTCGTCGCCGCCCTCGACGACGTCCCCGAGATGCGCGGCGTCCTCACCCTGTTCGAGGGGGTGGCCACCGGCGCCGCCGACGGCTTCGCGCGGATGGCCGGACGGCCTGCCGCCACGCTGCTGCACCTGGGACCGGGCATGGGCAACGGCCTGGCCAACCTGCACAACGCCCGCCGCGGCCGGACGCCGATGGTGAACGTCGTCGGCGACCACGGCCGCTCGCACAAGCGGCTGGACGCTCCGCTGGAGTCCGACATCGACGCCCTCGCCGGCACGGTGTCCGGCTGGGTGCGCCGCTCCCTGGCCCCCGAGGACCTCGCCGCCGACGCCGCGGACGCGGTCGCGGCCGCAGGCCGCGGCCAGATCGCCACGCTGGTGCTGCCGGCCGACGTGTCCTGGTCCGAGGGCGCGGCCGTCGCGCAGCCCCTGCCGGTGCGGCCGCGGCCGCAGGTGGCGCCGTCGGTGGTGGACGAGACCGCCGCGGTGGTGCAGGCCGGGGAGCCGACCGTGCTGCTGCTCGGCGACGACGTCGTCGCGTCGGAGGCGGGGCTGCTGGCCGCGGCGCGGGTGGCCGCCGGCACCGGCGTCCGGCTGGTGGCCGAGACCTTCCCCGCGCGGATGGTGCGCGGCGCGGGGCTGCCCGCCGTCGGCAAGCTGCCCTACCCGCCCGAGGTGGCGATCAAGGCGCTGGCCGGCACCCGGCACCTGGTGCTGGCCGGCGCGACCTCGCCGGTGCACTTCTTCGCCTACCCGGGCGTGCCGGGCACGCCGGTGCCCGAGGACTGCACGGTGCACGTGCTGTCGGCGCCCGGTGAGGACGGCGTCGCGGCGCTCGAGGAGCTGGCCGCGAAGGTGGCCGCCGGTGCCGAGCCGGAGCTGCGCGAGGCCTCCCGGCCGGAACTGCCGGCCGGGCGCCTGACGCCGCGGGAGATCTCCGCGGTGGTCGGCGCGCTGCTGCCCGAGCGGGCGATCGTGGTCGACGAGGCGATCACCTCCGGGATCGGGATCGTCGAGCTGACCGCGGGCGCGCCGCAGCACGACTGGCTCGCCCTGACCGGCGGCGCGATCGGCGACGGCCTGCCGATGGCGGTCGGCGCGGCGGTGGCCTGCCCCGACCGGCCGGTGCTCGTCCTGCAGGCCGACGGCAGCGCGATGTACACGTTGCAGGCGCTGTGGACGATGGCCCGCGAGCAGCTCGACGTCACCGTCCTGCTCTACGACAACGCGTCCTACGCGATCCTGCAGGGGGAGCTGGCGAGGGTGGGGGCCGCCGGCGGCGGGGAGCGGGCCGGGCAGCTGCTCGACCTGGGCGGCCCGGCGCTGGACTTCGTGGCGCTGGCCACCGGGATGGGCGTGCCGGCCACCCGCGCGGAGACCGCCGAGGAGCTGGCCGAGCAGCTGGGCACCGCGCTGCGCGAGCCCGGTCCGCACCTGGTGCAGGCGGTGCTGCGGCCCGGGGAGTAGGCGCGGGCTCACCCCCGCGGGGGACAGTCGCTGAATACGTTCCAGACAGATCCGTTTCGCGCCGATGTCCGGCGTGTGTCGGAGTGGACCGGGGGCGTCGGCGTGGACGCCGGCGTCGTGGGCAGGCGGCCGGTGGCCGTCGTCGCGTGCACCCTCCTGCTCGCGGTGGTCGCGCTGCAGGGGCTGCTGCACGGGACGGCCGGCGGCACCGCGCTGTACTTCCTCGTCGTCGGGCTGACCGTCGTCGCCGCGTGGGCCGGGGTGCAGCACGGCGGCCGGCGGCCGGTCGCCGTACTCGTCGCCCTGGGCGTCAGCCTCTCCGCCCTCGGCGACGTGCTCTGGCAGGTCCAGGCGTCCGTGACCGGCAACGGCGCGGACGTCGGCGTCGCCGACGCCGTCTACCTGGCCAGCTACGTGGCTCTCGGTACCGGCCTGGCGCTCATGGCCCGCCGCCGGCACGCCGACCCCGGCCAGCGTCTCGCCGGCTGGATCGACGCGCTCGTCGTGTTCGTCGCCGCGCTGCTCGTGGTCTGGGAGCTGTCGATCGCCGCAACTGTCGAGGACGCGTCTCTCGGCCTCGGGACCCGGGTCGTGCTCGCGCTCTACCCGGCCCTCGACGCCGCGCTGATCGGCCTGGTCGTGCGGCTGCTGGCCACCCGCCGGCAGGGGGAGTGGACGCCGCTGGCCGTCGCCGCCGCGTGCTCCTGCTGGCTGGTCTCCGACGTCGCCTACCTGCTCGACGCCGACGCCGACAGCTTCGGCTCCTGGCTGGACTCCGGCTGGCTGCTCGGCAGCGCGCTGCTCGCCGTGGCCACCTGGTCGACTCCCCGTGGTGCCGCCGCGGCGGGTCCGGGTGGCGAGGAGGCCGGGTCGGGGCTGGCCCGGCTGGCCGTGTGCCTCGGGGCGCTGCTGGTGCCGCCCGTGACCGAGCTGGCCACCGACCTCGGCGGCGTCGAGGACGCCTCGGGGGCGATGGTCGTGGCGATGGTCGTGCTGACCGCGCTGGTCTTCGTCCGCGCCGCGCTGCTGCTGCGCGGCGAGGCCGCCGCCCGGGCGCTGGTGCGCTCGCGGGAGCGGTTCGCCGCCAAGCTCACCGCCCACTCCTCCGACGCGGTCCTCGTCGTCTCCCGCGACGGGCGGCTGCTCAGCGACCCCGCGCCGCTGGCCGCGCTGCTCGGGACCGTGGCCGGCGGCGTCACCACCGCCGCGGACGCCGTCCGCCTCGCCGGGGTGGACCCCGAGCTGACCGGAGAGCTGTTCGCACGGGCCCTGGCCGGCGGCGTCGTCGACGCCGAGCTGCCCGCCCGCCACCGGGGCGAGGACCGCTGGGTCGGCATCCGGATGGTCGACCTCGGGGACGACCCCGACGTCGGCGGCGTCGTCGTGCACGTGACCGACGTGACCGGGCGCCGCCGCGCCGAGGAGGCGCTGGCGCACTCGGTGCTGCACGACGGGCTGACCGGCCTGGCCAACCGCGCGCTGTTCATGGACCGCGTCGGCCAAGCGCTGCGCCGCACGGTGCGCGGCGGCGGCTCGGCCGCGGTGCTCTCCCTCGACCTCGACGGCTTCAAGGCCGTCAACGACTCCCTCGGCCACGCCGCCGGCGACGCGCTGCTGCGCGAGGTGGCGGCGCGGCTGCGCGGCGCCGTCCGCGCCGACGACACCGTGGCCCGCCTGGGCGGCGACGAGTTCGCCGTGCTGGTCGAGCAGGCCGGCGACGGCGACGACGAGGCCGTGCTGACCGCCGCGCGCGTGCTCGACGTGCTCGCCCGGCCGGTGGCGCTGCCCGGCGGCCCGGTGACCGTGTCGGCCGGCGTCGGCGTGGCCGTCGGCCGCGGCGCCGTCGCCGGCGACGCGCTGGTCGGTGACGCCGACCTGGCGCTGTACGCGGCCAAGCTCGGCGGGCGCGAGCGGGTGCAGCGGTTCGAGCCCGGCATGCGTGCGGCGGCTCAGGCGTCCCGCGAGCTGGAGCAGGAGCTGCGCGGCGCGGTGGGGCGCGGGGAGTTCCGGCTGGTCTACCAGCCGGTGGTCGCCCTGGCCGACCGCCGGGTGACCGGCCTCGAGGCCCTGCTGCGCTGGGACAGCCCGCGGCTGGGCCCGGTGGCCCCCGACCGGTTCGTGCCGGTGGCCGAGGCGGCGGGCCTGATGGACGGGATCGGCGCGTGGGTGCTGCGCGAGGCGTGCGCGACCGCGGCGGCCTGGCGGCACCTGGGCGAGCTCACGATGGCGGTCAACGTGTCGGCCACCCAGCTCACCTCGCCCGACCTCCCCGGCTCCGTCGCCGCTGCGCTGGCCGCGAGCGGGCTGCCGGCCGGCGCGCTGGTGCTCGAGGTGACCGAGACGGCGCTGGTGGGCGACCCGGAGCGGGCGGCCGTGTGCCTCACCGCGCTGCGGGCGCTGGGCGTGCGGCTGGCGCTGGACGACTTCGGCACCGGCTACTCGTCGCTGGCGCACCTCAGGCAGTTCACCGTGGACGTGCTCAAGATCGACCGCTCGTTCGTCAGCCCGATCGCCGAGGGCGAGCCACTGCCGGCGATCGTGCGCGGCACCATCGAGCTGGGCCGCACGCTGGGCCTGGAGGTCCTCGCCGAGGGCGTCGAGCACGAGCACCAGGCGCGGCTGCTCGCCGAGGGCCGCTGCGACACCGCCCAGGGCTACCTGTTCGCGAAGCCGCTGGAGCGCTGCGACGCCGAGGCGCTGCTGCTCGAGCAGGCCCCGGCCCGCGGGGAGGCGTCCGCGATCATGCCGCTGCCCCGCGCGCCGCGGGCGCTCACGTCCCGGGCCTGACGCCGGGGGAGGTCAGCCGGCCGCCCCGGGCGCGGGCTCGAAGGTGACCGTGACGTCGTCGACGCCGAGGGACCGGGCCAGCGTGGTGAGCATGTCGCGGGTGCCGTCCTCGGCGCGGTCGAGCAGGTCGCTGTCCGCGGCGGCGGACTCCAGCCGGCGCTCGGCGAGCGCGAACAGTCCGCTCTCGTCGGTCGGGTCGTCGGCGAACGCGTCGCCCAGCCGCTCCACCAGGCCGCGGTCGCGGTCGAGCACCCGGCTCTCGTCCGGGTCGATCCGTGCCTCGCCGAGCTGCGGGGCCGGGAGGGTGATCGTGGCGGCGGTGCCGTCGGGGGAGAGGTCGACGCTGTCCTCGCCGAGGGCGGCGAAGTCGACGTAGGCGTCGACGTCGCCGGTGGCGAGGAACTGCACCCGCTCGCCGCTGATCGCCGAGGGCACCCAGGCGGTGTCGGTCTCCTGGTCGACGACGACCTGGAAGGTGCCGCTGGCGGCGTGGTACTCGTCGAGGTCGGCGATCGCCAGCAGCAGCGGCGTCGTGCTGCGGTCGACGGTCTCCTGCCCGAACGGCGCCGTCCAGTCGCCCACCCTGTCGGCCACGACCACCCCGACCGGGACGACGACGGCGGCGGCGATGCCCGCCCTGAGCCATCCGCGGCGACGTCGGCGCACCGGCGCGGCGGAGGGGGCGGGGACACGGGACGGGAGCAGGACCGGCATGCGCGATCTCCTCGCGGTCGTCGGGTGTGCCCCGTACAGCACCCCGCGCGCCGGCTCTGTTCCCGCCGAGCGTGTGCGCCGGCGCCGCAGCCGGGGCATCGGGACGCTGCGTCGGCGCACCCGCTCGCCGTGCGGTCGCCACGAGCTGACGACGACGATCCCCGGCGCCGGCGAACCGGCCGAGCGGATGTCGCGGTCCCGGTCCGCCTGGACCGTCGTCACCGTGAACGGCCATCTGCCGGTTGTGACGACCGGCGGGTCGACGGCGCCGCCCACCTTGGTGTTCGCTGCGATGCCGCTGGACACGTGCTGTGACGCAAACCACAGTCCTCGCGGGGTCAGGGGGAGGCTCTACAGGGCCCTGCGACGGTCAGAAGATCAACCGTCAGGTTGACACCGCTCAGCGAGGAGCCCTCATGAACCGTGCAGCACGTCTCGGTGTCGTCCTGGTCGCCGGCGGAACGACGGCGCTCGTCGCGTCGCCGGCAGGGGCCCACTCCGGTGGACCGGCGCCGGACGACGGCGCCGGGTGGGTGCCGATCGAGGAGCTGCGCCCCGGCTACTACGACCCGGTCGACATCTCGGCCTGCGGAACGACCGTCACCATGGCCACCGGCGAGGTCGCCGACGTGGAGGGCCGCGAGACCACGCTCCCGAACGGGGACCTGCTCTTCGAGACGCGGGGCGAGTGGACCGTCGACCTCACGCGTCAGGACACGGGCGAGGTGATCGACGAGCTCGACATCTCCGGCCCCGGGATCGAGGTGATCTCCGCCGACGGGACGCACATCACCGATCACGTGTACGGCCCCTCGATCCTCTTCCCGATCCCGGAGTACGGGCCAGTCGACGCCGCTGCCTTCGAGGCGGCTGGCCTGCCGGACCTGACGTACTACCGCGAGGGCGTCGTCACGTTCTCCGTCGTCCTCGACCCGGAGACCGGCGAGTTCATCTCCGAAGAGGCCGATGTCGACGCACGCGTCCACGACGTGTGCACGTGGTTCGACGGCGACCGCGGGCACGGCCACGCCCGCGTCCACGCCCACGCCCACGCATACCACGGGTAGGCCGCACCACCGGACCGATCGGCGCGCCGGCCGCGGGGGTCCGTCGGCTCACCCGCTCGGGTGGGGGATCGGCTCACCCAGGTGGGTGACCGTGCCCGCGGCCGGGTCACGGGTTGTCCACAGATCGGTTGACCGGGCTCCCGCCTCGGACCGGGGCCGACCTACGGTCGCTGCCGTTCTGCAACGGGATGTGACGGGGGTGCGGTGCCGACTGCGACGAGCGCCCTGGACGTCGTCGACGGCGAGGTGCGCGAGCTCATCCGGCGCCGCGGGCTGGACCCGTTCAGCGACCCCGCGCCGGTGCGCGTGCTGGTGCGGGACGTCGTCGCCGACTACTCCGAGCGGTCACTGACCTCGGCGCTGCCGCCGATCGGCGACCCCGAGTCCGTGGTGCGCGACGTCCTCGACCGGGTGGCCGGGTTCGGGCCGCTGCAGCGGCACCTGGACGACCCCGAGGTGGAGGAGATCTGGGTCAACGAGCCGGGCCGGGTGTTCGTGGCCCGGCGCGGCCGCAGCGAGCTGACGACGACGATCCTCGGCGCCGGCGAGCTGGCCGACCTGGTCGAGCGGATGCTGCGCAGCTCGGGACGGCGGATCGACATGAGCCAGCCGTTCGTCGACGCGATGCTGCCCGACGGGTCGCGGCTGCACGTGGTCATCCCGGACATCACCCGGCGGCACATGGCGGTCAACATCCGCAAGTTCGTGCTGCGCGCGCACGGCCTCGACGAGCTGGTCGCCACCGGGACGCTGACGGCGCAGGCCGCGCGGTTCCTCGAGGCCGCCGTCGCCGCGGGCCTGAACGTGCTGGTGTCCGGCGGCACGCAGGCCGGCAAGACCACCTTGCTCAACTGCCTGTGCGCGGCGATCCCGGCGCGGGAGCGGGTGATCACCTGCGAGGAGGTGTTCGAGCTCACGGTGGCACTACCGTTGCACATGTGCGGGCAGCCGTGTACCTCCGACAGTCCATGGACCGCGACGGGTCCGGCTTAGGTATCGCCCGGCAGCGCGATGACTGCCTCAAGTTGTGTGCTGAGCGCGGCTGGGACGCCGTCGAGTACGTCGACAACGACGTCAGCGCGTCCAAGGGAAGCCGACCTGCCTACACGCGAATGCTGGCCGACGTTGCCGCGGGCAAGGTGCAGGCTGTTGTCGCGTGGGACCTCGACCGGTTGCACCGCCAGCCCATCGAACTCGAGCACTTCATAAACCTTGCCGACCGATGCGGCCTCGCGCTCGCCACGATCGGCGGTGATGCGGACCTGTCCACCGACAACGGCCGGCTGTTCGCGCGCATCAAAGGCGCCGTCGGGCGAGCCGAGGTGGAACGCAAGAGCGCCCGACAGCGCCGCGCTAATGAGCAGCGCGCCAGCATGGGCCGCCCACGCGCCGGCGGCCTACGCGCCGTCGGCTATGAGCCGGACGGCATGGCGCTGCGCGAGGACGAAGCGGAACTGATCCGCGAGGGCTACCGGCTCCTGCTTGCTGGATCGAGCCTGCGCAGTATCGCCGCACTGTGGAACACGGTGGGCTTCGTAACGGCGCGTGGTGGCCGTTGGCGGCCGGACGCCGTCAGGTACACGCTGCGTAACCCACGCAATGCTGCCCTGGCTATTCATCGGAAGGTCGAGTTGGGACGGGGCAACTGGCCGCCCATCGTCCCCGAGGAGACCTACCGGGCCGCCGCCGCACTGCTCGACGACCCGACGCGGCGCACAACGCCGACGACCGCCCGCCGCTACCTGCTCGCGGGTCTCGCGTACTGCTATTGCGGGGCTCGAGTCATCACTGGCCGTACCCAGCATGGCCAGCGGACTTACAGGTGCGGCCACACGCGCGGCCACCTGTCCCGGGCAGCGCAACCAATTGACGCCTTCGTCACGGCCTTGACGGTGGCGCGACTGTCTGCGCCGGATGCGCTCGAGTTGCTCTCCGCCGGCAGTCCCGTCGATGTCGGCGCGCTTCGCGAGGAGTCGATGGCGTTGCGGGCTCGGATGATCGAGCTCGCCGACCTATTCGCCGACGGCGTCGTCACCTCGCAGCAGCTTTCCCGTGGCACCGACCGTGCCAAGACGCGGTTGGCCGTCATCGAGCAAGAACTGGCCGCTGCAGGCGGCGTCCCGGTACTTGGGGATTTGGTGGCTGCTGATGACGTACAGGCCGCATGGGAGCGCATGGACCTCGACCGCAAGCGCGCCGTCATCGACGCGCTGATGACCGTAACCCTGCTGTCGCCTGGCCAGGGGGCAAGAATGTTCCGGCCGGAGACCGTGCAGGTCGGGTGGAGGATGTCGTGAGTAGGCGCCGCAAGGCTCTGCCGTTCGCCAGGCGGCAGGAGGATCTAGCCGTGCGGCGCGTCAAGGTCTTTTGCACCGGCGCCAGTGGTCGACGGCATGGGCCAAACCTGCTTGGGGAGTACGTCATGCGGGATTCCGGTCGCATCGACCTCGATGCGTACCTGCAGGGCCTTGGCCCGACGCCTGGAGCGGTCGTCGATGTCGACGGGGTACGTCGTCTGCCGCTCCGAGAGTGCAGCAGATGCGACGGGTCGCCCACGGCCAGCAGTGGTCTCGACTATGCGCTGATGGAGGACCTCTTGGACAGGATACCCAAGGGGGTGACGCTCCGTTGGGATGTGACTACGCAGCGTCTGCTAGATTATTAAGCAATAGCCGGACGCTGCGGCGTCCAGTGCCGGTCTCCCGCTAGAGGGCCGTTCATGCCGCGGGGCCTTTACACGCGTTGCACGCGGAGGCCCTTGCATGAAACAGCCCCTGACCCGGCGTGTCCCTGGCTCGAAGGAGCGGGCCGTTGTTGCCGCTACTGCTCGACACCACCCAGACGACCATCAGGCCCTAGAGCAGGCCCGCCAGGCGCTTCGAGTGGCTCGGGCTGAGGAGTACATCCGGAAGCTGGTCGCCGATGCGCCACGTCTGACCGAGCAGCAACGCGACCGGCTCGCCACCCTCCTGCGCGGAGGCGCCGCGGCATGAGCCGGACAGGACGAGGGCCAGCCCCTGCCAGGACCGGCCCTCACGAGAACACCGCCACCAAGCTGGGTCTCGACCTTGAGCGTATCGCGGTCGTTCGCCCGCTGCCGCTCTCTTGGGCGCGTGCCCTGATCGACGCCGGCGGCCCAAATGCACCCGAGTACGGCAGTCCTGCTTGGGCAGCGCTGCCCGATGACAGCCGCGTCAAGGTTGCGGCCACGGTGTTGGCGGCCGAGGCATGGCGGACCCGGCACTACAACGCCGAAGTTATCCCCGTCGCCGGCAGCACCGCCCGGCGCATCGCCGACGCCCGGCGTCCTCGGCCAGATGACTTCCCCGGCGGTGCCGTGCCCCTGTGGGATTTCGAGGGCGGTGTGGCCCAGTGATCTGGACGCCCACCCGGTTCGAGTCCGTCAAAGACCGCGGCGCCGTCCGCGTCGAGATTGGGCGACGCAATTCCGCCTGGCTGTACGGCAAGGGCCTCGCACGGATGCTCGACGAGCTCGGCATCCCGCACGCCCGCGACTGGCACCCCGACCGCAGACGGGTCCTCATGTGCCCTGTCGACCGTGTCGGGGACCTGCTGGCACTGCTCGAGCACCGCGACAAGCGCGTCGTCGAGGTCATGGCGGTGGAGTGGTGAAGGGCAACCGCGACGGCTACCGCGAACGCTGGATCGACGCCGTGCTGTGGACCAACGAACTGAGTCCCACCACCAAGGTCGTATGTCTCGCCATGAGCCGGCACATGGATGACCGCGGGCGCATCAAGCGCAAGCACGCCGACATCGCCAAGGACCTGCAGATGGCCAACCCCAAGCGGGTCGGCGACCGCATCAAGGAAGCACGCGACGCGTTCTTCCTCAGCCAAGTCCCAGGAACCGGCATCAACGCCCGCGTCACCCAGTACGACGCCATGATCCCGCCCGCCGAGAGAGCACACGCGCCCCAGTCGAAGCGCGTGAAGGTGCCTCCCGTCGACGTCCTGGTTCCGGGGAACAGGGGACCAGAAACAGGGGACCAGGACGTGCGGGACCTGGTCACTTCTGGTCCCAGGAAACAAGGGACCAATACGCGCGCGCGTTACTCACAGAACCGCTCTACAGGCCCGGCGCCGGACGGCAGCCGCGGTCCCGACGACCACGACGAGACGTCACAAGCAGCAGTTGGGGCGAGCTGGTTGCCAACTCCGCCTAAGCGCTCGTCTTCTGACTCGACGGGGCGAGTCGCGTGACCAACCACTGCCGCGAGTACCTGCGCGAACTGCCGCCCAGAAGCCGCGATAGCCGCTGCTCCCGCTGCCGACCGGACCGCACCCACCGCAAGCCCAAGAACCGCACCCCCTGGCGCGACCAGGCCGACAAGGACTTCGACGCCTTCCTGCGCCGACATGGATCCAGCCGGTGAGCAGCTCTGTCATGCGGGCACCCGAGCACTACGTCCACGGCCTGGACAACGCCGGAATCGTGATCGTCCCGGCCAGGGTCGCAGAGTGGCTGCACCGCCACCTCGAGCTCGACACCGCTCGCAAGGCCAGCCGCGGGATCGACTCGGAGGTCGACAACGTCCTCGTCGCACTGCGGGTCGCGGCTCTCAACTGGCGCGCTTCCGTGCACGGCACGAGTCCGCGGAACGTGCCGGAAACCAAGCCACTGTCTGCGTGGCTGAGCACTACACAGGCCGCTGACGCACTCGGGCTCACCGACCGGGCTGTGCGCACCGCGTGCAGCGACGGACGGCTCGACGCCCAGCGGGTCGACGGCCGGTGGCGGATCAGCCGGGAGGCGCTTGAACACCACCGGGCAGCCCGCCGGCAGCGGGCTGCATGAGAGGACCGCAGATGGCCGACATCACCCCCGAGCGGGAACGCGCCGAACGAGCGCGGCAGCGCTACTTCGACACCGCCGCCCGTCTCCGCGACGACCGCGACCTAACCGAGCACGCCCGCCAACGACGCCTGGCCGACGCCTGGGTCACCACCCGACGGGAACTGGACGCGTTGCGCGAGGAGGAGCACCGGCGCCTGGCTGCCCGGGAGCGCGACCTCGAGCGGCGGCTGTTCGGTCTCAACTCGGCCGGCGGGGACACTGCCTCGCAGGCGATCAGCGCCCGCGACGCGCAGGACCGGGCCGCTCGCATTACCAGCCCGGCCGAGGCGGCCGAACTGCTCGAGCGGGCGGAGCGCAACGCCGATAGCACCCTGGCCCGCGCCATCGCCCACCACGCGCTGCAGCAGAGCCGTGCCTCCGCCTTCCGGGAGCAGGTGCAGGCGTGGGATGCCGTCCTCGGCTCCTTCCTCGACGCCCGTCCGCACGTGGCGCCGGTCGTGGAAGAGCTCGCCCAGATCGAGCGCCTCACCGGCCGGGAAGTGCTCAGTCCCTACTCGCTGGCCCAGCCCTCCGGCATCGCGCCCAGCGTCCTCAACGCCGCTAGCGCAAGCCAGACGGTGCTGGCCTGACCTGCCACGGAACAGGAGAGCCAAGATGCACGACGCCGACCATCGCCGAGTCTCGAACATCGCGCATCTACGGGCCGCCCTCGATGCCAAGGGTCAGCCCTCCGACATGGCAGTCCGTAAGGAGACATGCCGGGCTAGGCGCCTCGCCGACGGCTTCTCCATCGACGACCGCTACGAGCGCGCCCTGCAGCTGCGTGACAGCGGCGACCCCCGCTGGCATCAGCTCGGCAACAGCGGACAGATGGCCGCCCACATGTACGAGGCGCAGCGCAACTCCGCACGAAGCCAAGCTGGTCGCTGACGCCCTGCGTCTCGCAGATTCGGCAGGTGAGCGAGACACCCGGGGGATATCCCCTCCGCCCGGCACCCTTTCGGGACCCGCCAGTGGAGCTCTTCTCCTTCCACCCCCTGGAACCATCCCGCCTTCAGTGCCCTGAGTGAGGACCCATGACGCCCCTTGAGCCGCCGGCGGGCTGTGGCACGGCCGGCTTGAAGCTCTGGCACGCGGTGCTCGACGAGTACGACCTGGAGGAGCACGAACTGCTGCTGCTCCGGGAGATGGTGCGAACGGTCGACACCCTCGACGTGCTCGAGCAGCGGGTTACGAAGGACGGCGTGCTGCTGGGCAGTAGTCAGGGCGAGCGGGCGCATCCGGCGCTGGTGGAGGCGCGGCAGCAGCGGATCACGTTGGCCCGGCTGCAGGCTGCGTTGCGGCTGCCGGCCGGCGAGGAGGAGTCGGGCGATCAGCGTCGGCCGCAGCGGCGGATGGGCGTGCGAGGCGTGTACGGCGTGGGCGGTGTCGGGTGAGGCGCCGTCGCAAGCAACTGGAGGTCCAGCCGCCGGATCGGCTCCTCAGGTTCGCTCCTGCGGACTGGCTGCCATTCATTGACGACTCCGAGTACAACCCGGAGCTTTACCGTGACCGGCTGCCTGGCCGGCCACCCGGTCCGGTGCGCACGTCGCTGCGGCAGTGGCGGCTGGAGCGTGCTGAGTCGCTGTGGACTCGCGCTCGCTTGGACTGGTGTCAGCGGTACGGCTGGCCGGGTGGGCTGGACTTCGTCGAGTTGATGCAGCAACAGGTGGCCGAACGGCGAAGGGCGCTCGGCCACCTGCCCTGATGGCGTCCGCCTAGCGCGGCGCGACGCGGCCGCCGCGCCCTAGAAGCTCCACTCCCAGCCGGTCGGAGATCCCAAGGCGCCCGGAATGAACGCGAGCGTGCCGTTGGTGACCGGCGCGTCAATGACGATCGTGCCGGCGTACTGCTGCCCGGGACCGAGGGGGTCGCTGGTGAATTGCTCGTTGGAAGCAAGGCAGCTGTACGCGTTACCGCTGACGTCGTTGACCGTGACGCCGTCAGGGCCGATGACCTGGAAGTCGTACTGGCTGATGGTGAAATACGCGTTGGGGTCGAACTCGGCGCTGGTGGATGCCCGCAACGAGATCGCGATGTAGTGCCCGTTGGCTGGCTCGCTGGCGTACTCGCTGCTGCACTGTGGGTCCGCAGTGATGCTGTCCACCGCGAAGGTAAACACCGAAGGTGCATCGGGAGCGTCAGAAGCGGAGAAGCCTCCCTCCTCGCCGAACTGCTTGATGATGTTTCCGCGGGCGCTCCTCGCTGGCCCGGTGGGCTCCGCGGAGCTGGGCGCGGCGCTGGTGCTCTTCGGCGGCAGCTCCGGGCTGCTCGCCGTGGGCCTGCTACTCGCCGTGGCCTCCTGGCCGGTGTCGTCGCTGCTGCATCCGGTGAGCAGCAGCGACACGCCGGTGAGGACGGCGGGGATGGTGCGGCGGAACATGGTTCTCCTCCGGTCGGCAGAGCCGACTGCGACTGATACGTGGCGTCGGAGTTCTCTATCGGCAACCCCTGGGCGGAGTGGCTTCGAGTCGCTGAGTCACGTCTAGCCCGCGTCCTGCGCTGCAGCCGTGGCGGTCCACTCGAATCACAGCGCGCCGTGCCGACCGGTGGCTCTAGCACGACGAACCCCCGCCAGTCAGGGAGATGGCGGGGGCTCGTCCGTAATCCGGAGCGTCAGCGCGGATGTGCCTTCGTACGGTCGAGGGACCTCAACAGGTCAGTCGAGGGAGCAGTTCTGGTCGGCGTAGGCCTGGACGAACTCCAGCGCCTCCCGGCTCTCCTCGGTCTCCTCGAACTGCTCACCGTTTTCGTCGGCCTCCGCCGCCTGCTCGAAGTACTCCTGAGCCACCCCAACCGACTCCTTCAGCCGATCCGTCGGCGCGGCATCCTCAAGATCGTCGAGGAGCGGCAGCCCTTCCTCCGTGTCCTCCGCCTCGTCAACCTGCTGAAAGACGGCGCAGAACTCCTCGACGGACCCACTGCTGCCGCAGCCAGCGAGCAGCATCGGGGCGGCCAGTACGGCGACGGCGGTGGGGAGGAGGCGAATGCGCATCGGTACTCACTTAGGTCTGTGCGGTGCGGTCGGGGCTCCTAGTTGACCCGGTCCGGCGGCGTATCGGAACGCTGCGGAGGCAATATCTCACGGAGAGTGGTGAGTCAGGTCGCGCCGCGCTCGCCTCTTACGGTCGCCGACCACTCGAACCACACGACGCCGTGCCGGCCGACTGCCTCTTCCGGCCCCGTGACGACCATCGTTGACCAGTCCGAGGAGGCGCCGTCGGCAATGGCCATGAGTCGCAACTGACCACGGAGGCCGGCGGTCGCCCGGTCGCGGTCGTCGTAGGGCAGCGCCGTCGTCGCCCGGTAGGTCACCGTGGAAGCGTCGCGCAGCGCACGCCGCCGAGCACGGGTTGATCACGGCACGTCACTCGGGCGGGTCGCGCGCATGACGCACTCGACTTGGCGGATATGTCGAACATGTGTTCCAACCGCCGCGCCTCATCCACCAGCAGCTGTTCGACCCGCCCCGCGACGTCCTCGTCTTCAACGACGGGCAGTGGTGGCCGGGCGAGCAGACCGCATGGCGGCTGTGCGACGACGGATTCGGGTGGCGCGCGGCGGTCACCTGGCGGCAGTTGCACGACTACGGCTGGGGCCGGCACATCACGTCGGTGCGGCCCGAGGAGGTGCGCCTGCTCCATGCGCCGCGGCCCGCCGGTCGGTAACCACAACCGGGCTCGGATGGCGCAGACAGCGACCAGTTGGAATCACGAATGCCCTAGGGGCACCCGACCTCCTCGACCACGAACGGCCCCCGGTTGATATCCAGACACTCGCCCCCGGGAGGAACGATGAAGCCGCCAACGTTGCCGGCACAGCCGTCGGCGCCCGGGTGGTTCACCGCTTGCCCGGGCACCCCTCCGATGTTGCAGGTGCCACGGCTGATCGGGAGCTCCTCCGGGGGAGCGGCCAACGCCACTCCTGACATCTGCATGGTCGCGCCGATCGCGAGGGCGGTCACGGCCAGCACAGCTCTCCGGTGACCCATGGTTCCTTCCCCTCCCCTGACATGACCGACATGAAGCCAGCCGAACTACGCCAGGGTTCACCCGGCAGCCGGGGAGGCTTTCCGGCCCTGGCGCGTTCACTCGTTCACGGCGGTCTGTCGTCACCGTTGGTCAGTCTGGCGTGACCTCAGCCCGGCGGGCGGTCGGGACGCCGCGGCGCACCTGCTGTCGCTCCGGCCATCGGGTACCCCGTGCCGGCAAGACCGCGTTAGACATGGGGCATGGGCGTGGTCCGCCGCGGCCGCTCGGGGTCGACAGCTGAGCCCGTGACGCCCCGTCCCCACGCTGTGCATATCGCTGTGACGTAACCCCGCTGGGCCGCCCAAGTCGGCTCTCGCACGCCTATCCTCGACAACAGCCGCGGCCTCTTCCCGACGCGCTCGGCGCAGAACGCCAGCTCGGCCCTCGGTGCAGTCACCGTCGAAGGACACGAGGGTCGTGAGCATCGAGAACCGGCTGACCGATGAGCAGCTTGCCGCGCTGTCACCGGGCGACGCGGTCGTTATCGAAGCTGGCGCCGAGAACGGCCGGCCGCGGCACACCGCCGGCACCGTCGTCCGCGCCGACGGGCCGTACATCACCGTCAGTGTTCGCAGCCCCCGCGGCGCCGCATACCTCGAGCAGTTCCGACGTCGCGACGGCAGCCGTGTTGGTGGCCGGATGCGAGCGGAGCTCGTCAACGCCGGCGCAGACGAACCGGTGGTGCAGGAGGCCCAGCGGCGTACCAGGCACATCGACTCGCTGTTCCGCGACTGGACCCGTCACCGCGGCGACGTCAACAGGCTGCGTGCGCTGCACGAAGCGATCGGCGAATGCCTCGAGGGTCTGTCCGAGACGGCGTCGCGGTAACGACGCCCACGAACCCGCCCCGCCCTGGTCGTGAAGGCCCGGGGCGGTGACGCTGCGGTGACGCTGCGGTGACAGCCCGAGAAATATCCTCCGCAGGACATGTTTTTCTGAAAGGAGACTCAGATGGTCATGCTGGCCGATTTCACCACGATCATCGGCGACACTGCTGTGTCCGTCCCCGTCGTGTCGCCCGGAGCCGAGTTCCAGCTGGGAAGCCCCTTTGATACAGGCGGACGCCTCCCTGGCACCAGCGAGACAGGCATCAGCAGTGCGCTCCTCATGTTTGCCGTCCGAAACATGTCTGGCACCGCGCAGGTAACTATAAACGATGATGACGACGTCGTTGGCACCATCACCCCCTCTCCGTCACAGCTGAATATCTGGTCCACGCAAGTCATCGCATTCGCTGGCAGTCGACTCAGCTCGGCTAGTGGCACCAACAATAGGATCAGGCTTAGGAATGTGACCGATGCATTCCAGATCAAGGACGTTGTCTGCTTCTTCCACCAGGACTCCTGACCGGCGGCAAGCTAACTATTCCCAGACTGAGTGAGTAGACCCGTGATCTCGCGGAGCCCCCCTCCCAGGCGGAAGGAATGCAGTTCTCAGGCCCCGTTCTGCTTGATGCGGGGTCTGCTGAACCGCCCGTCGAATCTGGTCGTAGCCCTGCCGCAGCAGGCGCGAAGCGCACCCGGCAGCGTCGAGCGCCTCGAGCAGTTCAGCACCCTGGTGCGTCGTTTGATCAAGAGCGGCCCTGACCTCTCGTGGGTGAACCCGTACTGCGTGTCGTCGTACATGGGTCCTCGTCTCGGTTGCTAGTCCGCACTGAGTCCGCAAGAGACTCGTACAGGCTCAACAAGAGTCAACAACCACAGACAGTCGAACGTGCAGATCAGCGGGCTAGTGGACACCGCAGCCACAGGTCAGCGGCTCAACCGTAAGTGATGTCCGGGATGACTACGTGCTGGAGGGGCCATCTCTGATGCTCGCAACCCTTCGCTCCTGCGTTCCGCAGCCCGGGACCTCGACTGGCAAGCCATCTACGGGGTCACCGCGTAGCGATAGGCGATCGGGGTCAGGTCTGCCTCGTCTGGCAGCCAGGGTGAAACGATATTGAGAATTCCACCTGAAGCGACGGGCTTGTCGCCCCGCTCCAGCGTGATGCTGTGGACGACGATGAGGGCCGTATTTGGGAAGTGTTTCCGATGGAGGTCAACTTCCGCCTTCGTCAGGATGATCTCCTCGCCGGCCGAGACGGTGCCTTTGACCTCGACGAACAGGTATTCACCTTCCTTCCGCGCGTCGATGTCGTAGGACCGTTTCGAGCCGACGTCCTCGGTGACGAATCCTCGCGCCTTATCCTCGAGGTAGTCCCGCGCAAGCCGCACTGCGTGCTGCTCGATCACCAGGCGCTCGGCGGCGTTGAGGCGATAGCCCCGTCCCTGGCGTCGCCGCCGTGGTTCGGCCATCGCCTCGGCGGCGGTGATGGCGTCGGCGACCTCGGGCGCCGTCTCCCCGGGCGCGGCGACATCGGCTGCATAGACGTGACCGAGCAGCTCGGCCATCCGCTGGAGGTCCTGCTCCAGCTGGCTCTCTGACGGAACGGCATTGAGGGGGTATTCGAGCGCAATGACGTTGCCGCGCTCATAGCCGCGTCCAAGGTCCGACGAACGAGCGTCGAGATGGATGTCGTAGACCGCACCGGTGAACGACGCCAGCCGATCGGCGAGGAGGTTCCTAGCCCACTCAACCCGTGTCCGGAGTAAATCGGCCGGCTGTGGGTGGAACTCCCCGTTGGCCCAGACGGTGGTGCCTTGGTTGAGCGACAGGTAGACACGGTCCCCAAGCGCGCTAAAGAGGTAGACGAGGTACCAGCCCTCCCGGGGGGGTGGCCGAGTGGGTGGCCGAGTGGATGCGAATCCAAGGCACCTCCGATTTGAGACCGGTCGAGTCCCGGCCGGTCACCGCGAGGTCGCGTGCGTCGGGTGGCATCGCCACGGCAAGGGCGTGGGGGCGTGGACGCAGCCAGGCTGTCGCCTCAGTCCGGACGAGCACCCCACGTCGCTGCATCGAGACAGAGTTGACCGAAGTCCACTCGGTCTGGAGCAGGAGGACTTCTTCAAGCACGGCTTGCACGAGCGCTGACTGTAGGGCAAGCCACGACTCGACGTAGTCAGTTACTTACACTTCGCTACATGGATGCGGTCGATGTGTGGAACGCCGTAGGGACATGGTTCGGGGCGATCGGGACCATGGCGGCGGTGGGCTTGGCTCTAGGCCTTGCCATCAGGGATGCGCGGCACCGAGATGTGGAGCAACGGGAGCGAGACGCTGAACGCCGGGACAGCGAGGCGGCCCAGGCGCGGACGCTCACCATCGAGACTCTACCGCGGCGAATGGGGGAGCAAGCCGACGAAGTCCGCATCCGAGTGGCCAATCAAGGCACGCTTCCGTTCCTGGCGGTCGTTTTGGAGAACGTCACGATCTCGCCGCTCGACGACGGTCCCGAATGGCGCCAGATGATATCAGGCGGATCCAAGGCGCTGCTTGCGCCAGGGGAGCACCTTGAAGCGGGCGTGATGATCAAGTCGCCTCGTAACGAACTGGTGCGCTTCACGGATGGGCCGTACTCGATTGGAGGCGTTGTCAGCTATCGGGATGCGGCGGGGCGAGCCTGGCGGCGATGGGGCAATACCGACCCGTACCGCGACCTCAAAGCTGGAGAAAGTGACAGGCGGCCCCTTGAGCAGGACCACACAATCGAGCATCGTTAGTCGCGCAAGCAGGCTTCTGTGCGAGTCTGACCGACTGATCGTTCCGCTCGCGCGAGCTCCCAAGCCTGCCCGAACGTAGTTGGGCTCCACTCCCACCTGTTTGCCGCCTCATAGGGTTTGTCTCGCGGACTAGCCCTGATGTACCCGCTTGGCGCTTTATGGCGCCGCCCATTAGTCCTACTCCTACGGGCGCCCCCCCACCTGACCAGAGAGGTCATCAACTATGTTTAGAGTCCTTGGCTACCTTAACGGCATCTCCTATGCGCTCCAAGTCGACATCAACGCGAAAAGGACCGATAGTGGCGTCGTGGCCGGCGATCCGCGAGCGATTGGGCTATTGCAGTCCTGGGAGGGGATGCCAATCAGCCTGGGTCCTGGCCGACAATCGATTACCGGAACCATCAGCGACCCGGCATGGGTATTGGCCTGCCTGTACGCTCACACGCAAGTAACTGACGTCTATGGGGAGGACATTCCCAATCTGCGTGGGAGTCGTGGACGACCGGGTGTGATTCATTAACCTGGCGCGGCAATCGGTGGTTACACTTCCCGGACGCCTTCGCCAGGAGTAGTTCGACGCATCCCGCAAGGTCCGCGCACTCAACGACCGGCAATGGTGGCCGGGCGAGCAGACCGCATGCGGCTCTGCGACGACGGATTCGGCTGGCGTGCCGCGGTCGCTTGGCGGCAGCTCCACGACTACGGATGGGCCCGGCACCCTACGTGCGTGCGGCTTGAGCGGGCGCGGCCGGCGGAGGCTCTCACCTGAGGCGCAGAGCTGCCGTTACGGTCGCTTAGTTACGGCCTCCGTCAACTTGTCGATCCCCCTCCGCACTTCATGGAAGGTTCCGGGTGGCACAGCTAACGTGTCGGCCCACTCGGCCAAGTTGATGGTGTTCATCGCCTTGGACTCAACTGTCGCCAGGAGTGGCGGGCGGCCTTGTTCACGGCGGCGGCCGTTCAGCGGCCCGCCCAGCTCTGCGGCTACGGGCGCAAAGACTTGACCAGTTCGACGCCCTGTTTAACTTCCGACCACAGGTCAGCAGCCAGGTCTGCTCGCGCAAGAGCGGCAATGCCGACCACAATGAGGACGACTGTTGCTGGTAAGGCCACTGTTCCGATTCCACTTGCAGCGAGCCCCGTCGCCCCAAGCAGGCAGATGGCTGCCAGGAGGATTGCGACCATGCGGCTCTTCTTCGTCGAGCCCTCAGGTGGCGTTGCAACTTTGGAACATGGTATCTCGTGCCAGGCGTCGATCAGCACGAGCGAGTAGTCGGACGCGACCTCCGCTAGCAATCTGTCGAACTCCGCGGGGCCAAGCTGCTTCATGCCTCGATACCTCGCCGCAACGCCGCCCGACCACTCCTGGTTAGCCTTCCTGGCGAGTGGGTCGCCGGCATACATATGTTGAGCGGGAAGGTGTTCGAAGGATCGAGCGATCCACTCAAGGCGACCACTGACGCGCCGCCTGAAGTCCAGTTTGAACCACTCACTGTGTCGTGTGTCTAGCTCGCCTGTGAGCACGCAAAGTGTCAGGAGGATATCGCTGGGCGCAGCCCTTCTGTCCGCAAGGGTCAAAGACCTTGAAGCAGCGTACGCGCTTAGAACAACTATCATGCCCAAGAATGTGAAGGCGATGACCGTGATGGCAACTGCGTTACTTGCGGAGCGGTCGGCTTCCGCCACTTCCTTTACCAAGAGGGAGGCAAGGGTGCAGGAGCCCAACAGTACGACCATGCTCACGATGAGTGCAGCGGTAGCTGTGCGATACCATCGCTTAAGAACTTTCAGTGCCGCGTTGACTCGGGCCTCGGCGTCTGTGCATGAATGCTGTTCAACGAATCGCAAGACATCTGAGGTCGTTCGTAGGTCGTGGCAGATCTGTCGAAAGCTTGGCAACTTGTCACTCGCTCCCCAGTCGATCGCTACTAGCGCTTGACGTAGATCCTCGTTCTCCTGGTCAGGGTGGAGATCATGGCCCCGGGCGGTGTTGGAGCACCGGACGGGGCCGTTCTTGTTCTACAGGTCACCAGTCCGCACCTAGTCCGCGGAACCATCGAAAGTGGTCTGCGCTAGCCAATGGTGCCCAACACTGAACCCGCAGGTGAGGTGGAGGTTGGGTGCGTACGGACGCGGGTGGTCCGCACGCGTGGCTAGAGCTGGGTCAACGAGCCGGGCCGGGTGTTCGTCGCCCGCCCCAGGCGCAGCGAGCTGACGACGACGCTCCCTGGCGCCGGGGAGCCGGCCGGCCTGGTGGAGCGGATGCTGCGGTGACGCCAGTAGCAGGACTAGGTCAGTCGGCGGGGGCGGCGTCAGGTTCGTTCACCGAAGACGCCTGAGCCTGGTAGTGCGGGGTGGTCAGCCCTAGGAACAACAGTGCCAGGGCGCCCACAATGACAACCGGGAAGGCCAGCAGCCGCTGAGTGAATACGCGGTCGTCGCACAGCGCCACGTAGGCGCCGTCGTCGCTGCCGTCCCCGCCGCGGTAGGCGTCAGCAATCGCGTCCCCGAACTCAGCGGCGCTAGCTGTACTGGTATCCGAGGACAGCGCGCTGCCGCAGCCCACCTCGCCACTGCTCACCGAGATGGGAACAAAGGCCAGGATGATGCCGATGACTAGGACAATGCCGGCGATGACAGCGGCGGCCGCACGGTTGCTCACCTGTCGACTATCGGCAGGACCACCGTGGGATCGAGTCGCCCCCCGCGCCTAGATGGCCGCCGCGGTGCCAACTGGCCCATCCTCCCGGGTGCCAACATGTGTGTCACTCGGCAGGCTAGCCCCGGAGGACCACGGCCAAGGTCGGCCGGCACTCTGGCCACGTAGTTCCTGCAACCGCGATCGCACGGACCACACATGGCTTTACCGCGCTGGCTGCCAGCCGATGACTACCGCATGTGGGTTTGGGTCGTCATCGCCCTGGTCGTCGTGCTGGGTCTCGCGCTAGCGAGGGGGTCGACCGCATCGCTGCCACCAACAGGGCTAGTCGGAGACTTCGTACACGTAGAGAGCTTTCCCGAATCCGGCTTTGCCTGGGTTTGGTGCTGGGCTTGCGAGATGACGATCTTGGACATCGCGGAGGGGAAGTCGGAGCGGCACGCCCACCAGATCAAACGCCGACACCTGCGGGCGCACAGCGCGGGCTAAGGACCCGACGAGTCAGGCACGCTCTTAGGCGATATAGCTCGGCCTACCTGTGTAGTTCCGTTGAGCCCGGGCCGACCTACGCCTTCACCCATGGCCGCATACATCAGCGCTGAGCGTTTTCGCCCCAGTCAGGGGCACACGTCAGCCGCTCGCTGGTCGGCCGCTGACTCGACCGCCGCCATCGCCCGGGACCCCTGCGTGTCCATCAACATCCACCCATCGCCGATCAAATACCGGGCTGCGGCGCTGACACCCGGGATAGCCGCAGACCCGCATCCCACGGGGCTACGACGGTGACCCGCTAGGCGCGCCTCGGAGGCGCTCGTCGGCTCGACGTAGGCAATTAGGTGGCCGCCTTGGGCATCGCACCCTGCGAGGTCAGGTGTCATGGTCGTCACCTCGCAGTCGATGCCGAGCTCGGCCAGGACAGCGACAACATCCCGCGGGCTTGTGTAAGAGCTTTCAGCACTCAGAGGGGCTGGCCCTGAGGCAGCCGACGCGTCGGACTGGGAGGGTGCCGGCTCATCTTCTGCGGGGCCACAAGAAATAAGGGCGAGCAGGCAAGCAGCGGACGTGTACAACGCGCTTCGGCGCAACAGGGGCTCCTAGCTTCGGTGCTGCCCGATCTTGCAACGGGTCTGCCGAGGAGCCATCGGCACCGACGCGTCCGAACGTGAGCCGAGCCCTGCGGGTGCCCCTGACCTCTTCTACATGTGTAGTAAGGCTAGCTTTCGGCTCCGCGTCCCGCTGCCCGACGTCGTGGCGATGCAGACCCGCCAGCCCAACCTCGAGGGCGCCGGGGAGATCCCGCTGCGCCGGCTGGTCAAGGAGGCGCTGCGGATGCGGCCCTCGCGGATCGTCGTCGGCGAGGTGCGGCAGGAGGAGTGCCTGGACCTGCTCATCGCGCTCAACTCCGGACTGCCCGGCATGTGCACGCTGCACGCCAACAGCGCCCGCGAGGCCGTGGTCAAGATGTGCACGCTGCCGCTGCTGGCCGGCGACAACATCGGGCACGCCTTCGTCGTCCCGACGGTCGCCGCCAGCGTCGACCTGGTCGTGCACGTGGCCACCGAGGCCTCCGGCCAGCGCCGGGTGCGGGAGGTCGTGGCGGTGCCCGGCCGCGCCGAGGACGGCGTGATCGAGCTGGCCGACGTCTTCACCACCCGCGACGGGCGGCTGGTCCGCGCCGAGGGCTTCCCGCCGCACGCCGAGCGCTTCGCCGCCGCCGGGTACGACCTGGCCGCGCTCCTCGGGACGCCGGCGTGGAGCTGACCGGCGCGCTGCTCGGGCTGCTGCTCGGCGTCGGGCTGCTGCTCGTCTGGCGCAGCGGGCGCCGGGCGCCGCAGCGGCCTGCCGTCCCGCGCCGGCCCGGCCGCCGGGCGCGGCTGCTGGCCGAGGCGGGCCTGACCGGGATCAACCCGGCGCAGCTGGCCGCGCTGCAGGTGGGCCTCGGGCTGCTGGCGCTGGTCGTCGTGCTGCTGACCACCGGCACGGTGACGGTCAGCCTCGCGTTCGGCGTGTTCGCCGCCGCCCTGCCGCACGTGCAGGTGCGCCGGCTGGCCGCCCGCCGCCGGGCCGACCTGCGCGAGGTGTGGCCCGAGGTGGTCGACAACCTGGCCTCGGCGGTCCGTGCGGGGCTGTCGCTGCCGGAGTCGCTGGCGGCGCTGGCCACCCGCGGCCCGGAGGTGCTGCGTCCGCCGTTCGCCCGGTACGCCGCCGACCACCGCTCCACCGGCCGCTTCGGCGAGAGCCTCGACCGGCTCAAGGCCGACCTCGCCGACCCGGTGGGCGACCGGATCGTCGAGACGCTGCGGGTGGCCCGGGAGGTCGGCGGCAGCGACCTCGGCCGGGTGCTGCGCACGCTGGCCGGCTTCCTCCGCGAGGACGCCCGCGCCCGGGCCGAGCTGGAGACCCGGCAGGGCTGGGTCGTGCAGGCCGCGCGGCTCGCCGTCGCCGCGCCGTGGGCGGTGCTCCTTCTGCTGGCCACCCAGTCGACGACGCTGGCCGCCTACGACTCGCCGCTGGGCACCGCGCTGATGCTCGGCGGGGGCGCGGTCTGCCTCGTGGCCTACCGGCTGATGATGCGGATCGGGCGGCTGCCGCAGGACGTGCGGGTGCTCCAGTGAGTCTCCTCGGCATGGTCCTCGGCGCGGTGGCCGCGGCCGGCGTGCTGCTCGTCGTCACCTTCGCGCCGCCGTTCCGCTCGGTGCGGCTGGTCGACCGGCTGGCGCCCTACGTGCACGACGCCCCGCCGCCGTCGCGGCTGCTCGGGACGGCGACCGAGCCGGGCCTGCTCACCGCCGCGCGCCGGGTGTTCGGCCCGGTGGTGACCGACGGCGCCCGGTTCGTCGACCGCGTGCTCGGCGGCCGCTCCGCCGTCCGGCGCCGGCTCGACGCGCTCGGCAGCGACCAGACGGTGGAGGACCTGCGCGTCGAGCAGGTCGTCTGGGGCGGGCTCGGCCTGCTCGGTGCAGCCCTGCTCGCGGCGCTCGGCGCGCTGCTGGCCGGCAGCGTCAACGTGTTGTCGGTGGCGCTGCTGTGCCTGGCCGGACTGCTCGGCGGGGTGCTCGGCCGCGACTGGTGGCTGACCCAGCAGGTGCGCCGGCGCGAGGACCTGCTGCTCGCCGAGTTCCCGGTCGTCGCCGAGCTGCTCGCGCTGGCGGTGACGGCAGGGGAGGGGCCGGCCGCGGCGATCGCCCGGGTCGCCCGGCTCTCGGGCGGCGAGCTGGCCCGCGAGCTCGGCGGCGCGCTCGGGCGGGCGCGGGCCGGCGTCCCGCTGACGGCGGCGCTGCAGCAGGTGGCCGACCGGACCTCGGTGGACGCGCTGGCCCGCTTCGTCGACGGCCTGCTCGTGGCGATCGAGCGCGGCACCCCGCTGGCCGAGGTCCTGCGCGCGCAGGCGGCCGACGTCCGGGAGGCCGGCAAGCGCCGGCTGCTGGAGGCCGGCGGCCGCAAGGAGATCGCCATGATGGTGCCGGTCGTCTTTCTCGTCTTGCCGGTCACCGTCCTGTTCGCCCTGTTCCCGGGGCTGATCAGCATCGTCTCGCTGGCGCGGTGAGCGCCGGTGCACAACGGAGGAGGACGACGGATGCGGGCTGTGGCCTGGCTGCTCACCCTGACCACGGTCCTGAGCAGGGCGGTGGCCGCCCGGCTGCGGGACGACGATCCCGAGCGGGGCGACGTCCCGGGCTGGGTGATGATCACCGTGATGACGGCGGCGCTGGTGCTGGCCATCCTCGTGCCGTTCCGCGAGGCGATCGTGTCGGCGGTGCAGAACGCGCTGGCCTCCGTCACGAACGGTGGCTGAACCGGCCGACCGGGAGCGGGGCAGCGCCGTCGTCGACTTCGTGCTGGTGTCGGTGCTCGTCGTCGTGCTGCTGCTGGCGGTGCTGCAGGTGGCGGTCTACGTGCACGTCCGCAATGTGGTGACGGCGAGCGCGCAGGAGGGCGCCCGGTACGCGGCCAACGCCGACGTCCCCGCCGAGGCCGCGACCGGCCGGGCGCTGGAGGCGGTGGCGCGGGCGACGACGGCCGGCACCGCCGAGGGGCTGGTGTGCACCGCGGCCGAGGAGGCCGACGACACCGGGCTGGTGCTGGTGAGCGTGCGCTGCAGCGGCGCGGTGCCGACCCTGCTCGCCGGGCTGGGCGACCTGCTGCCGCTGGACGTCACCGGCCGCGCGGTGGAGGAGGCCGCGTGAGGTGGCTGCGCGCCCGGCTCGGGTCGGGGGAGCGCGGGTCGGCGGTCGTGGAGTTCGTCTTCATGGCGCTGGTGGTGTTCGTGCCGCTGGTCTACGTCGTCGCCGGGTTCTCCGCGGTGCAGCGCGGGGTGTTCGCCGCGACCGCGGCCGCGCGGGAGGCCGGCCGCGCGCTGGCCACCGCCCCCGACGCGAGCACCGGGCTGGCGCGCGCGGAGCGGGCCGCGCAGCTGGCGGTGGCCGACCAGTCGGTCGACGCCCCCGACGTGCGGCTGTCCTTCGCCCCCGCGGGCGCCGAGTGCGGGGCGGCGGCGTACGCGCCGACGCTCGTACCGGGGGAGGAGTTCTCCGTGTGCGCCACGGTCACCGTGCGGATCCCGCTGCTGCCGGAGTGGATCGACGCCAACACTGCCACCGGCCGGTTCGTCGTCGAGACCGACCGCTACGTCGACCGCTGACCGACCGCCCCGGCCGTCCCGCCGACGAGCAGGTCAGCCCATCGTCTTCTGGCCGTCGATCGACTCGCGCAGGATGTCGGCGTGGCCGGCGTGCTGTGCGGTCTCGGCGATGACGTGCAGGAACACCCGCCGGGCCGACCAGCGGGCGCCCGGCTCGAACCAGGGTGCCTCCGGCAGCTCGTGGTCGACGTCCAGGTCGGGCATCGAGGCGATCACCTCGTCGGTGTGCCGCGCCACCTCCTCGTAACCCGCCAGCACGCTCTCCAGGGTCTCCCCGCGCTCGAGGTGCCAGTGGCGGCTGACGACGTCCGGCCCCCAGTTGCGGTGCATCGCCTCGGCCCCGCCCTCGGCGAAGCGCACCCACGACGCCTCCGTGCCCGCCACGTGCTTGATGAGCCCGGCCAGGTCCAGCGCGCTGACGGTCGGCCGTTGTGTCGCCTGCTCGTCGGTCAGGCCGCGGACGGTGAACCGCAGGAAGGCCCGGTGCCGCCGCAGCGACTCGATCAGGTCGGCCCGCTCGCGCGTGAGGGTGGTCGAACCGGTCATGGGATCGCCTTCCGTCGTCCTCCGGGGGTCGGTGGCGACGCTAGGGGGACCGGGCGCCGGATGGGACGGATCGGCATCCGCCGGTGTCCTCGGGGCAACGGAACTGTCACACCCGCGCCCTAACGTGCAGCTCACAGCACGGATCGCGCGGAGGTCGTCATGAGCCCGACCATCACCAGCATCGACGAGATCGACCTCGACATCTCGCTCGCCTACATCGCGCTCGGCGTCGCCCGCACCTCGTGGGACCGGTGCCCGAGCGGGGAGAACGCCCGCGCCGTCGACGAGGCGGAGGCCTGCGTCAACCGTCTGCTCGACGAGCGGTTCGCCGCCCAGCAGTGACCCGCCGCGACGGGGCCCTGCTCCGGGAGATCAGGGCGTGGGCTGGTGCGGCCGGGAGACCAGCTGGGTGAGGAAGGGGGCGGCGAGGTCGAACACCTTGGTCATCAGGGCCGGCGGCTGCGCGTTGAGCGTGTCCTGTGCCAGGAGCCCGGCGAAGTCGACGGGCTGGGTGGGGAGACCGGCCCGGGCGAGGATCGCGAGGACCTCCGTCGCGATGATGCCGTAGCCGGAGGTCGTCGGGTGCACGCCGTCGAGCCCGAACAGGCCGCCCTGCAGCCGTCCGGTGGCATCGGAGCGGAACCACCGGGTGTCGAGGTGGGCGATGGGCGCCGGCAGGGGGTACGGGCGCCAGTCGTTGCGGGCGGCCGCGTCGTCGTCGGTCACGAAGCGACGGAAGGCGAGCCCGTCGAGGACCCCGCACAGGTCGAGGAGGAACCAGTCCCGGCCCTGCCTGCGTGCGGCGCGGACGGCGTCGGCGATCGTGCCGTTGTACTGGTCGATCGCCGCGTCGACGGCCCGTGCCTGCTGGTGGGTCAGGTGGCGGTGCTTCGCCGGCCGGAAGTCCTCCTCGTCGACCCAGGGGTCGGTGTAGTAGGGGAAGTAGCGCGAGCCGGGACGCCACTTCCGCCCGGGTGCCCGGGGGTTGACCCCCTTGGCGATCGGGCTGATCGTCACGTGCGGGACGTTCGCGAGGACGACGCGGCGGGCGCTGATCGCCTCGATCCTCCGGACGAGGCGGCCGTACTCCACGGCGAAGTGCCCCGGCCGCCAGACGTTGTAGGGCCCCTTCCTCCCGACGTCGTCGAAGCCCGCGCCCGACCAGCGGACCTGCTTGTCGACCACCGACCGGAGGGCGTTGTTCGAGCCGAGGGCGACGACGAGCGTGCCGACGCCGCCGCGGCGCCCGTGCTCGGCCGCGGCGTCGATCTGGGTGGCCGTGGCCCCGAACGGCGCGAGGACCGACCGGGCCGCGATGTCGTTGTCGTTGGAGGGGACGGCGCCGAGCAGCTCGTCGCGCGGCGGGCGGGCCGAGATGCGCTCGGTGGCACGCCGGGCCGTGTACGACAGGCAGTCCCGCAGGTCCCAGCCGTAGATGCCGACGTTCTCGTAGCGGAGGTCCGTGCGCGGCGGCCGGCTCCCCGGGCCGCTCTCCCACCACTCCTCGTTCTGGTCGGCGAGCCGCTGCAGTGCGAGCGGGAGGGCCACCACCTCCAGACCGCGGACGTGCCTGCCGAACCGCCGCTCGAGCAGGCGCAGCGCGCCCTCGATGTTGAACGGCAGACCGCCCAGCGGGCCGCCGTAGGCGGGCACCGTCACCCGGGTGGCCAGGCACCGGGCGACGAGGGCGGGCCAGGACAGCTCGGTCCGGTGCACGGCCCCGCTGATCATGCCGTGGGTGAGCGAGTCCCCGATCGTGACGAGGGCGTGGGCCGGCTCGCCGGGCGGTGGCCCGGCCACCGGCCGTGGGGCCACCTCGATGCCGAGGGTGGGATCGGCGTCCGCCTCCTGACGACGGTCGCCGACGACGACGTCCGGGGGCGTGTCCGGGTCCAGGAGTTCCGCTGGGAGTTCCGGCATCCGGCGACCTCCCGTCCCCCGGGGAGCGTCGGCCGGCGGCCCCGACGGCGCCGACCGCATCACGAGCACCCTGTCCAGGCCCGCCCGCCGGTGGACAGGGCCCGAGGACCCCATCGTGACCACGCCGTCCGTCGTCGAGACCGACGGGTCCGTCGACCGCTGCGGCTTGCCGTCGGGTGTCTACTCCTGGGCGGGAGCCGCCGTCCGGTCGAGGGGGACCCGTGGCGATCGTCTGGTTCACGGATCGGGACCGCCAGGACATGGCCGACGCCCGCGAGGAGCGCCGTGTGCTGGACGAGCTGACCGAGAGGTACGCGGTCTACCGCGAGGTCGAAGGGCCGCCGGGGACCGAGACGCTGCTGTGGCTCTTCGAGCGCGGCCTGCCTCCCGACCGTTCGCCCCGCAGAGGAGCGGAGGGCGAGGAGGGGTGACGACGACGCGCGGCGCCGTCCGCCTGGGGGCCGTCGCGCTCGGCGCCGTCCTCGTCCACGTGCTCGGGGTCGTCGTCCCGTACGTCGTCAACGGCCTGCACCACCTGCCGCTCGCCGAGGTCGCGTCCGGCCTCCACGACCCGAAGGACCTGTGGCCGGCGACCATCCCGTACCTGGGCGGATGGCTCCGCCTGGCCGCGGTGCTGTCCATCGCCCTCGCGCCGCTGACGCTGGTGTTCGTGCTGGTGACGTGCGGGTTCGGCGTCGGCCGGACGATCCGGTCGGCACCGTGCACGGCGCTGGTGCACGCCGTCGTCGCCGTGCCGTGTGTCGTCGTCCTGGCGTGGTTCCTCGGACCGACGTCCCAGGCGCTCATCAGCTGGCAGATGGACTGACCGGCCTACGCCAGGGGCTCGTAGCAGTCGAAGGTCTCGTGGTCGACGACCCGGCCGTCCCGGACGGTGAGCAGCGCGGCGACGTGCGCGACCAGCTCCTGGCCGGCGCGGTACGGGCCGGCGTCGACGCCGACGGTGCCGCGCCAGGTGGCCCGGACGGCGGCGCGGTCGCCGGCGGGAAGCACCTCGTGCACGTCGAAGGCCTGCTCCCGCAGCAGGCGCTTGCCGGCGTGGAACCCGGCGAGCGTGCCGGCGAGGTCGCGGACGGCGCCGCGCGGCGTGACGGCGTTCGGGTGCTCCACCACCCGCAGCCGCGCGTCGAGCAGCGGGCGCAGGTCGTCCTCGGTCGCGGCGAGGTCGGTGACGGTGGCGTAGTAGCGGCGGACGACCGTGGCGACGTCCGTGTCCGGTGCCGTGGTTGTCATGCCCGCAAGGTTGCACAACCATGGTTGTGTGTCCAGGTCCCCGGAACTCGACCTCGCCTCCGTCCTCTCGCTGCTCGGCGCGGCCGTCGACGACGCCGTCCTCCAGGCGCTCGCCGGCACCGGGCTGCGCCGCGGGCACGGCTACCTCGTGCAGCGCCTGCTGGACGGGCCGGCCACCGCGACGGAGATGGCCGCCGAGCTCGGCGTCAGCCAGCAGGCGGTGTCGAAGACGCTGGGGGAGCTGGCCGGCCTCGGCTACGTCGGGCCGGCAGAGGACGCCGGCGACCGGCGGCGGCGTCCGGTGGCGCTGACGCCGGCCGGGCGACGGGTGGTGCAGGTGGCCAGGGAGACCCGCGCCGACGTCGACGCGCGGGTGCGCGCGGCGGTCGGCGACGAGCGGTTCGATGCCTGCCGGGACGTGCTGCTCACCGCGCTCGACGTCCTCGGCCTGGGCGAGCAGGTGCGCCGCCGGGCGGTGCGGCCGCCCGACGGCGCGCTGTCGGGGTGAGAGCGGTCAGCCGCCCCAGGGCGCGTAGTCCGTGCCGCCACCCAGCGCGGTGAGCACGATCATCCCGGCGAAGGCCAGCGCGATGAAGGTGATCACGATCGCGAAGAGCAGCCAGCCACGCTCCTCGATGCCGCGCTTCTCCGGGGTGAGCGGGGTGGCCGGGTCGTCGGAGGGCCGCTGGGCCTCCTCGGCCGCGGCGGGCGGTCCGGCGACGGCGGGCTGCTCGGCCGCGGCGGGCGGTCGCTCGACGGGGGCGGTCATGGCGACTCCCAGGGGTGCGCCTCGGGCGCCGCGTGATCGGCGTCCGGACCGACGCTAGGACCGTCACCCGGCGCCGCGGAGGGTCCTTGGGCCCTGCTGCGGGGCCGTTCGGTCAGTACGGGTAGCCCGGGCCGCCGGCCAGCGCGGTGAGCACGACCATGGCGCCGAAGACGACCGCACCGAACAGGACGACCAGCAGCGCCCACACCGAACCGCGCTCCCAGAAGGAGACCTCGGGGGTGCGGGCCGCGGGCCGGGCCTGCTTCTCGGCGACGACGGGACGCTCCTGCGCCAGGACGCTCATGACCACTCTCCGGTCGGCCGGCTGCGGGGCCGGGGCCCGGGCGCCTCGGGTGGCGCCCGTCCCGATACTCGGTCGGGCCGGTACGGCGGGACCGGGGTCGGAGGTCCCGATCCCGCGGGCCCGAGGACCCGGAACGGATCAGGCCCGCAACACCCCGGGTCCCGCCCGTCAGGACGTCGCCGCGGGCAGCGGGTCGGCGCCGCCACCGGAGTCCACCGCACCGCCCCGCAGCCGGCCCGTGGCGCGGCCCACATCTCCCGGCACGTCCGCTCGTTGTGTCCCGCGAGCGCGCGACCGGTGCGCGCCCGGACCGCGAGGAGACGCGACCGCCGATGACGAGGTCCCGACTGCTGACCGCCCTGACCGCGGCGCTCACCGCCGCCGTCCTCCTGGGCACCGGCACCGCCGGCGCCGCGCCCGCACCCGCCGCGGCCGACACCGGCGAGTTCGCCCCGCTCGACCGCCCCGGCCCGCGGCTGTCGGTGCCGAGGGCCGACCTCGACGCGAGCCTGTCCTGCAACGGCTCCCTGCGCGGCCTGGCGCGGGACCCGGTCCTGCTGGTGCCCGGCACGACCATGGACCCGCAGGTCGGCTTCGGCTGGAACTACGCCCGCGCCTTCGACCGCAACGGCTGGCGCTGGTGCACGGTCACGCTGCCGTACGACGCGACCGGCGACGTCCAGGTGGCCGGCGAGTACCTCGTGCACGCCATCCGCACGATGGCGCAGCAGTCGCGCCGCGACGTCGACGTCGTCGGGTGGAGCCAGGGCGGGATGGTGCCGCGCTGGGCGCTGCGGTTCTGGCCCGACACCCGCGCCCTCGTCGACGACCTCGTGGGCCTGTCGCCGTCCAACCACGGCACCGTGCTCTCCGCCGTCACCTGCGGGGACTGCAACCCGTCGTTCCACCAGCAGGCGGTCGGCTCGCGCTTCCTGCAGGCGCTCAACAGCGGTGCGGAGACCTTCGCCGGCGTCGACTACACCGTCGCCTACACGCTGGCCGACGAGGTCGTCGTCCCCAACCTCCTGGCGCCGAGCTCGGTGCTGCGCACCGGTGACGGCGTGATCGCGAACATCGCCGTGCAGGAGGTCTGCCCGGCGGACGCGGCCGACCACTTCGCGATCGGCAGCCACGACCCGGTGGGCTACGCGATCGTCGCCGACGCGCTCACCCACGACGGGCCGGCGGTGCGCTCGCGGATCCCGCTGACCACCTGCCTGCAGCCGTTCCAGCCCGGCGTCGACCCGCTGACGTTCCCCGCGGCCTACGCCGCGTTCCTCGCCTACGCCGGCGACAGCGCGGGCAACGCGCCCGACGTCCCGGAGGAGCCGGCGCTCGCGCCGTACGCGTACCGCTGACCGGGACGGCCGCGCGGGCGGCCGTCCCGGACGCGGGTCAGCCGCCGCGCTCGACCTCGGCCTGGACGATGCCACCGATCGCGGTGCGCAGCGCCCCGTTGGAGGTGTCGCCCTCGGCGAGCGCGGCGCGGGCGTCCTCGGGCAGCAGGGCCGGGTCGACGTCGTCGAGCCAGCTCACGTCGTCGCCGTTGCGGCGGCCCACCTGCAGCCCCTGGTCGCCCTGCCGCAGCACGTACGTCTCGCTGTCGATCTGGAGTGTCAGGTCGTCGGTCATGGGCGGCCCCTACCCGGCGCGCGGCGGCGCACGCACCCGGAGGATGGCCGCCGTGGACGTCGTCGAGGTGGTCGTCACCGGGCCGGACGCCGACTGGCTGGCCGGCTACACGCGGACCCTGGTCGAGGAGCGACTGGCCGCCTGCGGGCACCAGCTGACCGCGATCCGGTCGGTCTACCGGTGGGCGGGGGAGGTGCACGACGACCCGGAGGCCCGCGTCGCGCTGCACACCCGCGCCTCCCTGGTGCCGGCGATCGTCGCCCGCACCGCCGAGCTGCACCCCTACGACGTCCCGTGCGTCATCGCGCTGCCGCTGCTCGGCGGCGGCCCCGACTACCTGCGCTGGGTGGTCGCCGAGACCCGCGAGCCCTAGGGCACGAGCACGAGCTTGCCGCGGACGTGGCCCTCGCGGCTGCGCCGGTACGCCTCGGCCGCCCGCTCGAACGGGTAGGTGCCGGCGACCGGCAGCCGCAGCCGGCCCTGCCGCACCAGCCCGGCGACCTCGGCCAGGCGGGGCGCGGCGCCGGCGCTGGACGTCGTCACGTGCACCCCGAGCTCACCGGCGCCGTAGTCGGCGATGGTGACCACCCTCCCCGGGTCGCCGGTGACCGCGACCAGCTCGCGCACCGACCCCCGCCCGGCGGTGTCGACCGCGCCGTCCACGCCAGCGGGGGCGAGCTCGCGCACGCGGTCGGCCAGGCCGGGGCCGTAGGTGGTCGGCAGTGCGCCGAGCGAGCGGACGAACCCGGCGTTGGCCGGCGACGACGTCCCGATGACGCCGAGCCCGCGGCTCACGGCGACCTGCACGGTGACGATGCCGACGCCGCCGCTCGCGCCGTCGACGACGACCGTGCGGCCGGCGTCCAGCCCGAGCAGGTCGAGCACCCGCACGGCGGTCTCCCCGGACACGCCCAGCCCGGCGGCGACCTCGGACGACACCCCCGGCGGCGCGGGCGCCCACGCGGTGAGGACGGCGTGCTCGGCGGCGGTCCGCCGGCCCAGGCCGAACACCGCGTCGCCGACCCGCACCCCGGTCACGCCCTCGCCGACCTCGTCCACCACCCCGGCGGCGTCCACGCCGGGCACGGCCGGCCCGGCCGGCCGGTCACCGCGGGCCAGCAGCCCGGTGACCTGCTTCCAGTCGAACTGGTTCACGCTCGCCGCGCGGACGGCGATCCGGACCTGCCCCGGCCCGGCGTGCGGCTCCTCCACCTCGGCGACGTGCAGGACCTCGGGCTCCCCGTACTCCTCGTACACGACGGCGCGCACCCCGCGCTCCTCCCGCTCGGCGGTCGACGTCGCGCTGCAACCGCCGTGACCGCGCGCCCGTTCCCGCCGTCAGCCCGGCTCCCCCCGCAGCTTGCGGCGGGCGACGACCACCAGGTCGACCAGCGCGACCGCGGCGAGGACGAACAGCACCACCGCGGGCCAGGCGGGCAGGTCGGTGCGCCACCACAGGACGCCGAACACCGTGCAGGTGACCAGCCCGAAGGCGGCCAGCACCAGCCGGAGGGTGAGCGCCGACTGCGCCGGCGCCGCGCCGCCGATGCCCGCCGTCGGGTCGTGGTGGTCGGGCAGGCCGCGCGCGTACTCCTCGCGGGTGCGCCGGCGCCGCGGCTCGCTCATGGAGGGGAGGTACCCGGTGCCGGACCGGTCACCCGGACGGCCGCTGCGAGGATGGCGGCCGTGACCCCGCCCGCCCGCGACACCCCCGCCGTCCTCCGCGACCTCGGCGCCGCCCTGCTCGCCGCCGTGCCGGCCGACGCGGCCCGCGTCCGCTACCGCGCCACGGTGGTCGGCGACGTCCGGCGCGACCTGCTCACCGCCGGACCCGCCGACGGGGTGCCGGTGCCGGTGCCGGCGACCGCCGCCGTCCGGACCGCCGTCGAGGAGCTCAAGCGGGTCATGTGGACGCCGGAGCGCGGCACCTGGCTGCAGACCGACGTGACCCTCGACCGGGCCACGGGCCGGCTGCTGCCGATCTTCAACGCCGAGGCCGAGCCCGACGGCCCGCCACTGCCGCGGGAGGCGCTGGTCGCCGAGCTGCGCGACCACCCGCGGCCGCCGGACGCCGTCCCCCCGTGGATGGCCGAGCGGATCGGCTGACCGCGCGCCCGGCGCCACCGCCCGGGCGGCGCACTACCCTGGATCGACGTGGCCGCTGACTTCTCCGTCGTCCTCGACGAACTCGACACGACCCTCTCGAGCATCGAGTCCGTCCTCGACGTCGACCGGCTCCGCCGCGAGGTGGCCGAGCTCGAGGAGCAGGCCGCCGCGCCGGACCTCTGGAACGACGTCGAGGCCGCCCAGGCGCTGACCTCCCGGCTGTCCTACCTGCAGGGCGACCTGCGCCGGGTGGAGGAGCTGCGCCGCCGGCTCGACGACGTCGGCGTGCTGCACGAGATGGCCGAGGAGGAGTCCGACGAGGCCACCGCGGCCGAGGCCGAGCGCGAGCTGGCCGCGCTGCGCAAGGAGATCGACGAGCTCGAGGTCCGCACGCTGCTCAACGGCGAGTACGACGCCCGCGAGGCGCTGGTGACCATCCGCTCGGAGGCCGGCGGCGTCGACGCCGCGGACTTCGCCGAGATGCTCATGCGCATGTACCTGCGCTGGGCGGAGCGGCACCGCTACCCGGTCGAGGTCTACGACACCTCCTACGCCGAGGAGGCCGGGATCAAGTCGGCCACCTTCGCGGTCAAGCAGCCCTACGCCTACGGCACGCTCTCGGTCGAGCAGGGCACCCACCGGCTGGTGCGCATCTCGCCGTTCGACAACCAGGGCCGGCGGCAGACGTCGTTCGCCGGCGTCGAGGTGCTGCCGGTCGTCGAGCAGACCGACCACGTCGACATCCCGGAGAACGAGATCCGCATCGACGTCTTCCGGTCCTCGGGCCCCGGCGGGCAGAGCGTGAACACCACCGACTCCGCCGTCCGGATCACCCACCTGCCCACCGGCATCGTGGTGTCCTGCCAGAACGAGAAGTCGCAGATCCAGAACCGGGCGGCCGCGATGCGCGTGCTCCAGGCGCGGCTGCTGGCCAAGCGGCAGGAGGAGCAGCGCGCCGCCATGGACGCGCTCAAGGGCGAGGGCTCCAGCTGGGGCAACCAGATGCGCTCCTACGTGCTGCACCCGTACCAGATGGTCAAGGACCTGCGCACCGAGCAGGAGACCGGCAACACCTCGGCGGTCCTCGACGGCGACATCGACTCGTTCATCGAGGCCGGCATCCGCTGGCGCCGTCAGCAGGAGACCGTCGCCGCCGGCTGAGGCGTCAGGTCGGTCACACCGCGGGGTGGTTCGCCGCGCGATCCCGCTGGGTAGGCGCACGGATCAGGGAAACTGCTCCCGGTGCGTCTCCGCGCGAACCGACCATGGTGGGTCGCCGGGCAGGTACCGTGGCGCCTCGTGATCGAATTGCAACACGTCACCAAGCTCTACCCGGCCAGCTCCCGGCCGGCCCTCGATGACGTGTCGACGGAGATCGACAAGGGCGAGTTCGTCTTCCTCATCGGCTCGTCCGGCTCCGGCAAGTCGACGTTCCTCCGGCTGCTGCTCAAGGAGGACGACCCCACCCGCGGCACGGTCACCGTCAACGGCAAGACCCTCAACGGCATGAGCAAGTGGCAGGTGCCCAAGCTCCGCCGCACCATGGGCTGCGTCTTCCAGGACTTCCGGCTCCTGCGCAACCGCACCGTGGCCGAGAACGTGGCCTTCGCCCTCGAGGTGATCAACAAGCCGCACCGCACGATCAAGCGGGTCGTGCCCGAGGTGCTGGAGATGGTCGGCCTCGACGGCAAGGCCAACCGGCTGCCGCACGAGCTCTCCGGTGGTGAGCAGCAGCGGGTCGCGATCGCCCGCGCGTTCGTCAACCGGCCCCTGGTGCTGCTCGCCGACGAGCCCACCGGCAACCTCGACCCGGAGACCAGCGAGGGGATCATGCTGCTGCTGGAGCGGATCAACCGCACCGGCACCACCGTGATCATGGCGACGCACGACTACCACATCGTGGACTCCATGCGGCGCCGCGTCATCGAGCTCAACGGGGGCCAGATCACCCGCGACCAGTCGCGCGGCGTCTACGGCGTCGGCCGCTGACGGTCCTCCCCCTCTACGACCTGCACCTCACGACAGGGAACCCATGCGCGTCAACTTCGTCCTCTCCGAGGTGGCCACCGGGCTGCGTCGCAACCTGACCATGACGGTCGCGATGATCCTGACCACGGCCATCTCGCTCGGTCTCATGGGCACCGGCCTGCTCATCGCCGGGATGATCTCCGACATGAAGGAGATCTACTACGACAAGGTGCAGGTCTCCATCTTCCTGGCCGACGGCGTCACCGACGAGCAGCGCAGCGCGATCGAGCAGCAGCTGTCGGGCTCCCCGGAGGTGCAGAGCTTCATCTACGAGTCCAAGGACGAGGCCTACGAGCGCTTCCGGCAGCAGTTCTCCCAGCAGCCCGAGCTGGTCGAGAACACCCCGCCGGACGCGCTGCCGGAGAGCTTCCGGGTGGAGCTGGTCAACCCCGAGCGCTACGAGGTCATCGCCGCGGAGTTCCCCAACGGGCAGAACGGCGTCGACCAGGTGCGCGACGAGGGCGACTTCCTCGACCGCCTGTTCAGCCTGCTCAACGGCGCCCGCAACGCGACGATCGCCGTGGCGGTGGTCCAGGCGCTGGCGGCGCTGCTGCTGATCTCCAACACGATCCAGCTGGCCGCGTTCAACCGCCGCAACGAGACCAACATCATGCGGCTGGTCGGCGCCTCCCGCTGGTACACCCAGCTGCCGTTCATCCTCGAGGCGGCGCTGGCCGGGCTCATCGGCGCGCTGCTCGCCGTCGGCGGCCTGGTGCTGACCAAGGTGCTGTTCGTCGACAAGACGCTGGCCGGCCCGATCAAGGCCGGGATCATCCCGCCGGTCGACTGGGGCGCGATCGCCACGATCAGCCCGATCATCGCCGCCGCCGGCGTCGGCCTGGCCGCGATCGCGGCCTACGTCACCCTGCGCCTGTACGTCCGGCTGTAGCGCCCGCACCCTCCCTGTCGAGATGCCGTCGTCTCGTACGCCCGCGGACCCCGGGGCGTACGAGATGGCGGCATCTCGCGCGTCGGGGGCCGGTGGCGGGTAGGGACCGGGCATGACGACGACGAGCGAGGCGCTGGGCCGGGCCGGGGACGTCGACGCCGGGCGGGCCGACGTGCGGCCCGCGCTGCGGCGACTGGGCGCGATCGGGGCGTTCGAGCGGGACGACGACGACCCGACCGAGGCGCTGCTGGCCTCGGTGCGGATGGTCCGCGAGCTCGCGTCGGTCTCGCTGGCCACCGCGTTCGCCGCCTGGTCGCAGCGGATGGTGCTCGAGTACCTGCGCTGCAGCCCCCCGCCGGAGCCGCAGACCGAGCTGGTCGCGGGGCTGCGGGCGGGCACCGTCCCGGGCGCCACCGCGCTCGCCCCGGCGGTCGCCGACCTCGCCGGCACCGGCACGCTGCCGGTCACCGCCACCCGCGACGGCGCCGGCTGGCGGCTGTCGGGCACCGTCGGCTGGGCGTCCAACCTCTTCGACGACGCCGTCGTCGTGGCCCCCGCGCGCACCCCGGACGAGGGCCGCGTCGTCGTGCTGTTCCGGCTGACCGACCCCGGCGTCACACCGACCGGGCACTTCGACCTGCTCGGCCTCAACGGCACCGGCACCGGCGGGCTGCACCTCGACGGCGTCGCCGTCGGGCCGGGGCAGGTGCTCAGCGACGACCTCGCCTCCTTCATGGCGGTCTGCCGGCCGGCCATGCTGCTGCTGCAGACCGCCCTCGCCCTCGGCGTCGCCGACGCCGCGCTGGCCGCTGCGGCCGAGCACGTCCCCGGCGTCCTGCGGGGTGACGCCGACGCGCTGTCCGAGCGCCGCGACGACGCCGCCCGGCGGCTGGAGGACCTCGCCGGCGACCGGGTCGGCGTGGGCCCCGGCGACCTCGCGCGGCTGCGGCTGGCCGCCCTCGACGTCGCCGCCGAGGCGGTGCGGCTGGAGTCGGCCGTCAGCGGCGGTCCGGGCTACCTGGCCGCCAGCGACACCGCCCGGCGGGTGCGCGAGGTCGCGTTCCTGCCGGTGCAGGCGCCCACGTACGCGCAGCTCCGCCGCGAGATCACCCTGGCCGGGCACCGGCAGTAACCTGGGGACATGCCGCGTGAACAGGGGCGCAAGCTCATCGCCCAGAACAAGAAGGCGCGGCACGACTACTCGATCCTCGACACCTACGAGGTCGGCCTGGTGCTCACCGGCACCGAGGTGAAGAGCCTCCGCGCCGGCCGGGCGTCGCTGGTCGACGGCTTCGCCACCGTCGACGACGGCGAGGTGTGGCTCCAGCACGTGCACATCCCCGAGTACACGCAGGGGACCTGGACCAACCACGCCCCGCGCCGCAAGCGCAAGGTGCTCATGCACCGCGAGGAGATCGACAAGCTGATCGGCAAGACCCGCGAGGGCGGCCTGACGCTCGTGCCGCTGGACCTGTACTTCAAGGACGGGAAGGTCAAGGCCACGCTCGCGCTGGCCAAGGGCAAGAAGTCCTACGACAAGCGCCAGGACCTCGCCGAGCGCGACTCCCGCCGGGAGATCCAGAAGGCGTTCGGCCGCTACGTGAAGGGACGCAGGTGATCGGGCAGGCATGAGGGGCATCGCCTACGACCGGTTCGGGGGCCCCGAGGTCCTGCAGCTGCGCGACGACCTGCCCGAGCCGCCGGTCGGCCCGGACACGGTGCTCGTCCGCACGCACGCCGCGGGGGTCAACCCGGTCGACGTCGGCATCCGCGAGGGGAACCTGGCCGGGGCCTTCCCGCACCACTTCCCGATCGTGCCGGGCTGGGACCTCGCCGGGACCGTCGAGGCGGTCGGGCCCGCGGTCCACGACCTCGCCCCCGGCGACGAGGTGTTCGGCTACCTGCGCCGCGACGACGTCCAGTGGGGGACCGCCGCGGAGCTGGTGCCCGCGCCGCAGCGCTGCGTGGCGCGCAAGCCGGAGTCGCTGTCGTTCGCCGAGGCCGGGGCGCTGCCGCTGGCCGGGCTGACCGCCTACCAGGCGCTCACCGAGGCGCTCGACGTCGGCGAGGGGGACCGCGTCCTGGTGCACCGCGCGGCGGGCGGGGTCGGCTTCTTCGCCGTCCAGATCGCCGTCGCGCTCGGCGCGCACGTCATCGGCACCGCCAGCCCGCGCAACCACGGCTTCCTCCGCGACGCCGGCGCCGCCGAGGTGCTCGACTACTCGGCCGGGCCGATCAGCGCGCAGCTGTCCGAGCCGGTCGACGCCGTCCTCGACCTCAACGGCGGCGACGCGCTCACCGACGCTCCCAAGCAGGTGCGCGACGTCGCGCGGGTGGCCAGCGTCGTCGACCCCGCGGTCAACGAGATGGGCGGGCGGTACGTGTTCGTCCGGCCCGAGCGGCACGACCTCGAGGAGCTGGGCCGGATGGCCGACGCCGGCCAGCTGCGGGTCTCCATCGCCAAGGCGTTCCCGCTCGAGCGCACCGCCGAGGCGCACGACCTGGTGGCCGGCGGGCACGTGCGCGGCAAGATCGTGGTCACGCTCCGCTGAGCGCACCCGGCGTGGCGGCCGGCTCCCCGGGCAGCGGCCTTCCGGGCAGCACCGCCCGCGGAGAAGCCTGCCCGCATGCCCAGGACCAGGCGTCCCCTGTCCCTGCTGGTCCCGCTGGTCACGGCGGTGGCGCTGGCCGGCGTCCCGGCGACGGCGGTCGCCGATCCCGCGCGGGTGCCGGGCACCGGGGAGCTGCAGGCCGCGCTGACCGACCTCGTGCAGCAGCCCGGCGGGCCGCCGGGGGCGGTGGTGACGCTGGGCCGCGACGGCGACCTCGACGTCCTGACCGCCGGCGTGGCCGACCTCGCCACCGGGCGCCCGCCCGCGGCCGGGGACGCCATGCGGGTCGCCAGCGTGGCCAAGGCGTACAACGCCGCCACGGTGCTGGCCCTGGTGTCCCGCGGCGTGCTCACCCTGGACGAGCCCGTCGGCGCCTGGCGGCCGGACCTGCCGCCGGCCTGGCAGGCGCTGACCCTGCGCCAGCTGCTCGGGCACACCAGCGGCCTCCCGGACTTCAGCCAGAGCGAGGCCTTCGTCGACGCGCTGGTCGCGTCGCTGCAGGACCCGCCGCCGCCCCGGGCGCTCCTCTCGTACGTCGAGGACGAGCCCCTGCTGTTCGCCCCCGGCTCGGAGTACCAGTACTCCAACTCCGACAACGTCCTCGCCGGCCTGGTGGTCGGGGCGGCCACCGGCCGCCCCTACGCCGAGGTGCTGGCCGCGCTGGTGCTGCGGCCCGCCGGCCTGACCGCCACCGGCCTCCCCGTCGGGTCGGCCCTCCCCGTCCCGTACCTGCACGGCTACGACGTCACCGAGCAGCCGCCCGAGGACGAGAGCACGCTGTTCGCCGCCGGCTGGACCTGGGCCTCCGGCGGGGTCGTGTCCACCCCGGCCGACCTCGCCCGCTTCATCGGCGCCGACGTCCGCGGTGCCTTCACCGACCCCGCCACCCGGGCCGGGCAGTTCACGTTCCGGCCGGGGTCCTCGGAGCCACCCGGCCCGGGCCGCAACTCCGCCGGGCTCGGGCTGTTCCGCTACGACACCCGCTGCGGCACCGTCTACGGCCACACCGGCAACACCTCCGGCTACACCCAGTTCGCCGCCGCCACCGCCGACGGCGCCCGGACGGTCACCGTCTCGGTCACGGCGCGGATCACGCCGGGCAACGCGCCGGAGCTGTTCGAGCAGCTGCGCGGCGTGTACGAGCTGGCCACCTGTGCCGCCGTCGCCGGACACCGGTGAGCCCGGTCCCCGGGCCGGCGCTACGTTCGCTCGGGTGAGCTGCGATCCACCGGTCGACGACGACGACGTCCCGCGGTTCTGGCGCGAGCTGGGCCTGCCCGGCCTGGTCGACGTGCACGTGCACTTCCTGCCGCCGCGGGTGCAGGCCAAGGTGTGGGCGTACTTCGAGGCGGCGGACACGCACTACGGCACCGGCTGGCCGGTGCACTACGCGCTGCCCGAGGAGGAGCGGCTCGCCGTCCTGGACCGGCTCGGCGTGCGGGCGTTCCCCACGCTGCCCTACCCGCACAAGCCGGGGATGGCCACCTGGCTCAACGACTGGTCCTCCGGGTTCGCCGACGCGCACCCGCAGGTGCTGCGCTCGGCCACGTTCTTCCCGGAGCCGGAGGCGCCGCACTACGTCGCCGAGGCGCTCGACCGCGGGGTGCGGGTGTTCAAGGTGCACGTCCAGGTGGGCGCGTTCGACCCGCGCGACCCGCTGCTGGACGCGGTCTGGGCGCGGCTGGAGGAGACCGGGACGCCGGTGGTCATCCACTGCGGCTCCGGCCCGCTGCGCGGCGAGCACACCGGCCCGGCGCCGATGGAGGGGCTGCTCGAGCGGCACCCCGGCCTGCAGCTGGTGATCGCCCACCTCGGCATGCCCGAGTACCGCGACTTCCTCGACCTCGCCGAGCGGTACGAGCGGGTGCACCTCGACACCACGATGTTCGCCACCGCCTTCACCGAGCGGCTCATGCCCTTCGACCGCGCCGACCTGCCGCGGCTGGCCGCGCTGCGGGACAAGGTGCTGCTCGGCAGCGACTTCCCGTCCATCCCGTACCCCTATGCCGACCAGCTGGCCGCGCTGGCCCGCCTCGACCTCGGCGACGACTGGCTGCGCGCGGTGCTGCACCACAACGGCGCCCGGCTGTTCGGGATCGGTGCCCGGTGATCCGGCTGACCGCCCCGGTCCTCGGCACGCCGGACCCGCGCGGGCTGGCCCGCTTCTACCAGCGGCTGCTCGGCTGGCCGATCCGTGACGACGGGGCCGAGTGGGCCACGCTGCGCCCCGACGACGGCGGCACCGGCCTGTCCTTCCAGCTCGAGCGCGACCACGTGCCGCCGGTGTGGCCCCCGGAGCCGGGCACCCAGCAGATGCAGGCCCACCTCGACCTGGAGGTCGACGACCTCGACGCGGCCTGCGCGCTCGCCGAGGAGGCCGGCGCCCGCCGGATCGGCGGCTACGACGACCCGCACGAGCTGGTGCGCGTCTACGCCGACCCCGCGGGCCACCCGTTCTGCCTGTTCGTGCGGGTCTGAAACCCGGTCGCCGCGGGCGGGGGAGCCCGCCTAGCCTGACCGCCCGTGACCGACGTGCTCCCCGCCGACGTGACCGGCCTGCCCGGCGGGCTGACCGCCCGCCCGCTCACCCTCGACGACGCCCCCGCCGCGGCCGACCTCCTCGCGGCCGCCGAGGCCGTCGACGACACCGGTGAGCACGAGGACGCCGGCGACCTGGCCGAGTGGTGGGGCCGGGAGCTGGTCGACCTGCCGGCCGACGGCCGGGCGGTGGTGACGGGGGACGGGCGGCTGGTGGCCTGGGCGACGTCGATCTCCCAGCGCGGCGGCCGCGAGGCACTGCGCGTCTGGGCCGAGGGCCGGGTGCACCCGGACTGGCGCGGGCGCGGCATCGGCCGGGCGCTGGTCGACTGGCAGGTGCGCCGCGGCACCGCGCAGCACGCGGCGTTCGCCCCGCCCGGGCTGCCCGGCCGGCTCGTCGCCAGCGCCTGGCCTGCGATGACCTCGCTGGAGCGGCTGCTGCAGCGCCGCGGCTTCGCCGTCGAGCGGCTGTTCGCCACCATGGAGCGCCCGCTCGACGACCTGCCCGCCGTCGTCGTGCCCGCCGGGATCGAGCTGGCGCCCTTCGCCTGGGACCGCGACGACGAGGTGCGCCGCGCGCACAACGCCGCGTTCACCGAGCACCACGGCTCCACCGAGCGCGACGAGACCGCCTGGCGCACCTGGTTCACCGGCGTGAAGGCGTTCCGGCCCGACCTGTCGGTGCTCGCGCTGGACGGCGACGGCGCCGTCGCCGGGTACGTCCTCGCCTACGTGTACGAGGCCGACACCCGCGCCACCGGGGTCCCCACCGTCCACTTCGGCCAGATCGGCGTGCTGCCCGGCGCCCGCGGGCGCGGCGTCGCGGGCACGGCGATCGCCGCCGCGCTGGCCCGCGCGGCGGCCGACGGCTGCCGCGCGGCCCGCCTCGACGTGGACACCGAGAACACGACCGGCGCGTTCGCCCTCTACGAACGGGTCGGCTTCCGGGTCGCCCGCACCCACCACGCCTGGGCGTTCCCGGTCGCGCCGGTCGCCGGGTGACGCGCCCGGCGCGGGAGGCGGACCTGACGCTCGTCGAGGCGGCCGAGCGGGCCTACGTCCGGGACGTCGAGCCGGCCCAGGAGGCGGCCTGGACCGCCGCCCTGGACCGCAACCGGACGCTGTGGCGGGCCAACCTGTGCCGGACCACCGTGCTCGAGGCCGACGGGCAGGTCGCCGGGTTCGTCACGTGGACCCCCGACGACGGCGCCGCGCTGGTGGTCACCGTGCAGGTGCTGCCGCCGTTCCGCCGGCGCGGCCACGGCCGGCGGCTGCTCGAGACCTGTGCCGCCGACGCCGCGGCCGCCGGCCTGGCCGAGGTCCGGCTCGGCGTGCACCGCGACAACCCGGCCCGCGCCCTCTACGAGTCCGCCGGATTCGTGCCGGCGGGGGAGGACGGCGACCACCTCCTGTACCGCCGGGCGGCCCGGGCCGCTCGCTAGGGTCGCCGGCATGGTCACCGCCGATCAGCCCGTCCTGGACCCCGCCCTCGTCGGCCGCGCGCACCGCGCCGTCGAGCCGCTGCACAACCACGTGTACTTCGTGCCGGAGACCGAGCAGCACCTGACGGCGATCGGCCTGCGGCCCGGGCGGATGGTCTACTTCGCCGGCCGCGCGGCCCCGATGGGTGCCGTCGGCCCGGGCGTGGTGACGGCGACCTTCTCCAACTTCTCCCCGGCGATCGTGGCCCGCCACATCCCGCGGGCCTGGACGCTGGCCTCGCCCGCGCAGGTGGTGGAGGCCCGGTTCGCCTCCGCCCGCGCCTCGCTGGCCCGGCTGCTCGGCGGCGAGGAGGCCGCGGCCGCACCGGAGGTCACCGAGCTCGGCGACCTGCTCGCCGACGCCTGCTCCGTGCTCCCCGCCGAGGGGCGCCCGCTGTACGCCGGCCACGCCGACCTGCCCTGGCCGGAGGACCCGGTCACCCGGCTCTGGCACGCCGCGTCGCTGCTGCGCGAGTGGCGCGGTGACGGGCACGTCGCCGTCCTGGTCCGCCACGGCCTGTCGGGCCTGGAGGCGCTGGTCACCCACACCGCCACCGGCCGCGGGTTCCTGCCCGCGTCGGCGAAGGCCACCCGCGGCTGGAGCGACGAGGACTGGGCCGCCGCCGCCGCGCGGCTGGCCGACCGCGGCCTGCTCGACGGCGACCGGCTCACCGAGGCCGGGCAGCGGCTGCGCGCCGACCTCGAGGCCGAGACCGACGCCCTGGGGACCACGCCGTGGGCGCACCTGGGCCCGGAGCGCACCGCCCGGGTGGTCGAGCTCGGCAAGCGGATGTCGGCCACGCTCGTCGCCAACGGCGCCTACCCCTCCGGCGTCTTCGCCGGCCGGTGACCCCGCGGCTGCCCGAGGCGCCCGGCGAGGGGCCGACGGCGGACCTGCTGCGCACCCGGCGCGGGGGCGTCCTGTCCACCCTCGACCGGTTGCTGCTGCACAGCCCGCCGGTGGCCGAGGGCTGGAACGCGCTGCTCGGCGCGCTGCGCGGCGGCACCACGCTCCCCGCCGACCTGCGGGAGCTGGTGGTCCTGCGGGTCGCCGTCCTCACCGGCGCGGCGTTCGAGTGGGCCGCCCACGAGCCGATCGCCCGCCGCGCCGGGCTGACCGACCTGCACCTGCGCGTGCTGCGCGCCGACGACGCCACCGCCGAGCCGGTGTGGACGCCGGCGCAGGCCGCCGTGCTGGCGTTCACCGACGCCTCGGCCCGCGCCGTCGCCGTCCCCGACCCGGTGTTCGCCGCGGTGCGCGAGCACCTCGACGACCGCGGGGTCGTCGAGCTCACCGCGCTGGTGGGCGGCTACGCGATGGTCGCCCGGTTCCTCGTCGCGCTGCAGGTGCCGCCGCCGGACGGAGAGGTTCCCGGCTGAGCCGCCGCTCCCTATCGTGTGGTCCGGGTCACACGACTGGGGGCTGCCATGACCACGACCGACCGTCCTCCGCAGCGCACCGACGTCGACGCCGCCTTTCGCGGCCACGCGACCTACCGCAGCCTGGGTGAGCAGCAGCTCAGCCCGACGGAGGAGCGCTTCGAGAAGGGCCGCCGGACCGTCGGGCTGTTCCTCGCCCCGGTCGTGACGATCGTCTTCGCGCTGCTGCCGCTGGACCTGCCCCGGGACCAGCACCTGCTCGCCGCGGTCCTGCTGGGCGTCATCGTCCTGTGGATCACCGAGCCGGTGCCCATCCCGGTGGGCGGCCTCATCGGTGTCGGCGCGATCGTCGTCCTCGGGGTGGTGCCGGCGGACGACGCGGTGGCGCCGCTCGGCTCGACGACGGTGTTCACCTTCATCGGCGCGTTCATCCTGGCCGCCGCCATGCTCAAGCACGGCGTCGCCCGGCGGTTCGCGATGGCGATCCTGTCGATGCAGTGGGTCGGCGCCTCGACGGCGCGGGTCATCATCGCGTTCGGGCTGATCACCGCCCTGCTGTCGGCGTTCGTCTCCAACACCGCCACCGTGGCGATGCTGCTGCCCACGGCGATCGGCATCCTCTCCGTGATCGCCAAGCTGATGCAGGACAAGGGGCTGGTCAGGCCCGACTTCGACCCGCTGCGGCTGCGGGTCGGCGTCGCGCTGATGCTCATGCTGGCCTACGGCGCGAGCGTCGGCGGGCTGATCACCCCGGTCGGCACGCCGCCGAACCTCATCGGCCGCGGGCTGATCGAGGAGGCGACGGGGGAGCGGATCGGGTTCCTCGACTGGATGCTCATGGCGCTGCCGATCTGCGCGCTCATGTTCGTGGCGCTGGCCGCGGTCCTGCTACTGCTCAACCGGCCGGAGATCAAGCGGATCGAGGGCGTGCACGAGTACGTGCGGCAGGAGCGCGCCCAGCTCGGCCCCGTCTCGCGGGCGGAGAAGAACACGCTGGCCGCCTTCGGCATCACCGTCGCCTGCTGGATCTTCCCCGGTGTCATCGCGCTGGTCGCCGGCACGGAGTCCGACCTCTACACGACGATCAGCGACCGGATGGACGAGGGCATCATCGCCGTCCTCGGGGCGTCGCTGCTGTTCCTGCTCCCCACCGACTGGAAGCGGCGGGAGTTCACCCTCAACTGGTCGGACGCCGCGAAGATCGACTGGGGCACGATCCTGCTGTTCGGCACCGGGATCATCTTCGGCTCGCTGCTCGCCGACACCGGCCTGGCCGAGACGATCGGCAACAGCTCGGCCGACTGGCTCGGCCTGACCAGCACGTTCGCGATCACCGTCTTCGCCGTCGTGCTGGCGATCATCATCAGCGAGACGACGTCGAACACCGCCTCGGCCGCGGTCGTCGTGCCGATCATCATCCCGGTGGCGGTGGCCGCGGGGATCAACCCGTTCGTGCCCGCGCTGGCGGCGACCTTCGCGGCGTCGTTCGGGTTCATGCTCCCGGTGTCCACGCCGCAGAACGCGATCGTCTACGGCTCCGGCGTCGTGCCGATCACCAAGATGATCCGCTCGGGGATCTCCTTCGACGTCCTGGGCGCACTGCTGATCGTGGTCCTGCTGCCGGTCATGGTGGACCTGGTCCTCAACGTCTGAACGGAGGGTGGACGGAGAGGGAAGTCTCCCCTCCGGCGAGCCCGGGCACGCGGGGACGTGTCACGATGGACGACGGCCCGCGTGCTGGCGGGCGCCGGTCGACGGGGAGGAGGGCGAGCCGTGCGCAGCGAGCCCCCCAGTCCCAGTCCCGAGGCCCTCCCCGCCTGACTCCCGGTCGCGCCGCGCGCGCCGGGGCAGCGCGCGCGTGGAGGGCCTCCGCTGAGTCCCGCCACCCAGCGTCCCCCGGGAGTCCGTCATGGCCGACCGTCGCCTCGCGCCCCTCACCGCCCTGTCCACCCTCGGCCGCCGTCCGCGGCCGCAGGTGCTCCGGCCGGTGCCGACCCCGCCGGCGCCGCCGCAGCCCGAGCGCCAGTCGCGCCTGGTCGACAACGCCGTCTACGCGAGCGGCCGGCGCATCGCCACCCCGCCGTCGGCGGAGGAGAGCCACGACTGGCTGACCGAGGGCTTCGACGACCGGCTGGTGTGGCTGGGCCTCTACCGGCCCGAGCCCGCCGAGCTGGGGGAGCTGGCCGAGCAGTACGACCTGCCCGACCTCGCCGTCGAGGACGCCATCCAGGCCCACCAGCGGCCCAAGTTCGAGCGCTACGGCGACACGCTGTTCGTCGTCCTCAAGGCCGCCCGGTACCTGGACGCGGCCGAGGAGGTCGAGTTCGGCGAGCTGCACCTGTTCCTCGGCCGGCAGTTCGCGATCACCGTCCGGCACGCCGAGTCGCCGGACCTGGCCCGCGTGCGGCGGCGGCTGGAGAGCGAGCCCGCGCTGCTGGCCAAGGGCAGCGAGGCGGTGCTGTACGCGATCCTCGACGCCGTCGTCGACGGGTACTCACCGGTGGTCGCGGGCCTGGCCAACGACATCGACGAGATCGAGACGGAGGTCTTCCGCGGGGACCCCGGCGTCTCGCGGCGCATCTACGAGCTGTCGCAGGAGGTCCTGGAGTTCCAGCGGGCCGCCCAGCCGCTGACCGGGATCCTCGCCGCCATCACCGCCGGGTTCGACAAGTACGGCGTCGACGAGGAGCTGCGCAGCTACCTGCGCGACGTCGCCGACCACGTCACGCAGGTCAACGAGCGCATCGAGGCCTTCCGGCTGCAGCTGCGCGACATCCTCACCGTGAACGCGACGCTGGTGGCGCAGCGGCAGAACGACGAGATCCGCGAGCTGACCGAGGCCTCGATCGCGCAGGGCGAGGAGGTCAAGAAGATCTCCGCGTGGGCGGCCATCCTGTTCGCGCCGACCCTGGTGGGCACGGTCTACGGGATGAACTTCGACGACATGCCCGAGCTGTCGTGGCACCTCGGCTATCCGTTCGCGCTGGTGCTGATGCTGGGCGTGAGCCTGACGCTGTACGCAGTCTTCAAGCGCCGCGACTGGATCTAGCGGCCCGGCGCCGGCTGTTGATCATCGGCTGCGTGCACGACGACACGCCGTCGCCCGGCGTGTCGAGCGGCAGGCACCCGATGATCAACGCGCCAGGACGCCGAGGGAACAACCCGGTGGCCGGCCCGGTTACGATGGGTGCACAACTACACAGGGGGTGAATGGTCTCGACTTCGGTCGTTCGACCAGGGGAAGCGAGCCGAGGAAGGCAACGATGACCTCGTTAACCATGCGTTGCGACTCACAAGTGCCGCTGATAAGCGCACTGACTTCGCTCTCGCTGCCTGACAGCAGCTAGGCGAGTCTGTCAGCCCGGGTTCGTCATCGGCCCGGATCCTGGCATCAGCTAGATGACTCACCGTGCGCGCCGGTCACGGGCGCGCACGGGACACCGAACAGTGACTGGGCCCGTCACACCGACCCGTCCGTGGGATCGGTGGGGCCGAGCAGAGACGCAGCGGACTGCGCTCGGAGAAGCCCTGGTTCTGCGTCGAAGGACGCGGGTTCGATTCCCGCCACCTCCACCCCGAGGTCTTCGCAGATTGCGCGAGACCCTTCGCAGAATGACGAACCGCCCCGGACCTCCAGGTCCGGGGCGGTTCGTCGTCGAGCGGGATCAGTCGGCCCGACGTCGCGAGGTCGAGGAGGCCACGCGACGCCCAGACCCTCGCCCGCGGAAGCCGCCGCGGAGCCCCGTCCGGCGGAGAGGCGGCCTCGGCGTCAGAGGGTCGTACCGGAAGCCGCCGACGTCACCCGGGGAGGACCCACGGAGCCTTCCCGAACGGGGCGCCCGTGCGCCTCCCGCACCGCCGGCAGATCTTGTCGTCCGGTTCCGAAGGCCGCTCCCCGTCGGGGTGTCGCTGGACGTAGGAGTGGAACCCGAACCGGCACCTCAGTGGTTTCCCGGCCATGGGCCGACGCTAGGAGTCGCCGATCGCGCCAGGAAGAGGCGTACGACCCGGCGCGCCAGGCCTGCGCCGCTGGTGCCGGGGTGCTGACGTCGCGGCCGGTGGGTGCAGCTCACCGGTGCCGCTCGGGGGAGCGGGCGGCCCGACCTCGCCGTCGAGCGATCCACGGAGACCCCACCCCGGATCCGGTGCCCGGCAGGACCCCACAGCCCGACCACGGAGGGCCCGGTCAGGCGACCGGGCCCTCCGTGCGTCCGGACCCGGGGCGGTCCGGCACCGGAGGCCGGGCAGCTCCGGTCCACGGCCGCACCCGCGGGATCCACCCCCGGACGTTCCGCCGGTACTCCCGGTACCCGTCGCCGTGATCGAGCTCCAGCGTCGGCTCCTCGTAGGCCCGCACGAACAGCACCACCGCGAGGAGCACGACGGCCGCGTAGAGCAGGGCGCCCACGCTCCCGAACAGCAGCGCCTGCCCGAGGACGATCGCCAGCACCGCCAGGTACATCGGGTTGCGCACGTACCGGTACGGCCCGACGACGACGAGGTGGCCGGTCGGCACCAGTGGCGCGGGCGTCCCGTCGGCACGGGCGAAACGGACGAACGCGTCGAGCAGCACGAGGACCCCGCTCAGGATCACGACGGCCGCCCCGATCGCGACCGGGGAGGCCCAGGCGCCCGTCCACGGGATCCGCCACCCGGTGATCAATCCTGGGACCAGTCCGGCCACCACGCCGGGTGTGAGCACGAGGAACACGAGCGTGCCGGCCCAGGCCCGGACGCGCACGCGCTCCACGTGCGGAGCGTAGCCACCGCGCCCGGCCCGCGGTCCGGTCCCGATTCCACCCCGGTGCCGCGCACGCGATGGCCTGTCGGGGCGGTGGGGGCGCTCCCATACTCGGCTCGTGGCCCGGCCAGACGTGCCACCCGGGCGCGTCCGTCGGTCGCCAGGCGGAACTGCCGGTCTGGCCGACCCCTGGACCGTGCGGGACGCGCGGGTCACGTGTCCGTCGCCCCAGCGTCGGCGCCGGCCGCCGCCGGGACGGCTCCCGAGTGTCCAGGGAGGCAGAGATGGCACACAGAGTTCCGCGGAGCAGGACGGCGCTGGCTGTGGGCCTCGGCGCGCTGCTCGCACCCGTGCTGTTCACGGGCGCCGCAGCCGCCCACACCGGCGACGGCGGAGGGGACGGGATCACGCCGATCCCGCCGGTCGCCCCCGTGCAGGTCACGGTCCTGGCGAGGGGAGCGGCGGGGGAGTTGGCGATCTCGGACGAGCAGACCGGCTTCCACCTGCGGGCGGACCGGCCGACGGACGTGGTCATGGTCCAGGCCACCGTGCCGCCACACAGCTCCACCGGCTGGCACACCCACGCCGGGCCGTCCACGGCCGTCGTGGCGAGCGGGGCGGTGCGGCTGATCGAGCCCGAGGACGGTCACGGCTGCACGGAGGAGACCCTCCCCGCCGGGACCGCCTGGGTGCACCCGAAGCACGTCCACGACATCGCCAACGACGGCGCGCAGCCCGCCGTCGTCTACCTCACCTACTACCTGCCGGCCGGGGCGAGCCCGGCCCTGGTCCCCGCCGACCCGCCGCACGGCTGCTGATCGCGGGAACGGACGGGCGGTCCGGGAGGCGTCGCCCCTCCCGGACCCCGTGCCCGCCGGGCAGGCCGCCCGGCCCTGTCCGGCGGGCCGGGGAGCGAGGACAGTGGCCCCTGCGGCGATGCCGCCGGGGCGTCGCCGCTGCTCGAGGAAGGAGTGGTGGCATGTACGCCCGCACCACCACCGTCCGCGGCGAGCCGCAACGCGTCGACCACGGCATCGCCTACGTGCGCAACGAGGTGCTGCCCGTCATCCGGCTCATGGACGGGTTCGTCGGCCTCTCGATGCTCGTCGACCGGGACGCCGGCCGCTGCATCGTCACCTCCGCCTGGGAGGACGGGAGGGCCATGCGCACCAGCGCCGCGCGCGTGCACCCGATGCGCGTGCAGCTGGTCGGGATCTTCGGCGGGGAGCCGGAGGTCCAGGAGTGGGAGATCGCGCTGGTGCACCGCGCGCACGAGACCCACGACGGCGCCTGGGCCCGGCTCACCTGGACCCGGGGCGACCCCGCGGACACCGACCGGACGCTCGACCTCTTCCGCACGACCACGCTCCCGCGGATCGAGCGGATGCCGGGCTTCTGCAGCGTCAGCGTCCTCGCCGACCGCGACAGCGGCCTGTCCGTCGGAACCGTCACCTTCGACGACCGCGCCGCGCTCGAGGCCACGCGGGAGCAGGCCCGGTCGATCCGCGAGGACGCCGTCCGGGCGATGGGCCGGGACGTCGTCGACGTCGCCGAGATGGAGCTCGTCCTCGCCCACCTGCGGGTGCCCGAGACCGTCTGACCGGCCCGCGGCGCGAGCCGGGGACGAGTGCCCCGCCCGCGGAGCCGACCGGGGCCGTGCGGCGTAGCGTGGACCCGTGCCCGGACCGGGTCACGCCGGCTCCCCCCGGAGCCGTGGTGCACGAGGCCACTTCTGCGTCCTCCACGACGACGTCGCGGAGTTCCGCCGCCGCGTCGTCGCCTTCTTCGCGGCGGGGCTCCGCGACGGCCTGCGCCTGGTCTACGTCGGCACCGGGACGCCCGCGGACGCGGCGGCGGACCTCGCGGGCCTGGCGGACCTCGACCGGCTGCTGGGCGAGGGCACCCTCGAGGTGCTGACGCTCGACGACGTGTACGGGTCCGGCGGTCCGGTCCAGGCCGACGAGGTGGTGCGGCACTGGGCGGCGGCGACCGAGCGGGCCCTGGCCGACGGCTTCCGGGGGCTGCGGGTGAGCGCGGAGGGCACCGAGCTGCTCCGCCCCCCGCACCAGCGGGACGCCTTCGCCCGGTACGAGTTCCTCGTGGGGCGCTACATGGCCGACCACCCGATGTCCGCCCTGTGCGGGTTCTCGACCGACCTCGGGATCGACCTCGTGACCGAGTTCGCGGCGCTCCACGCCCCCGATCCGTCCGGGCAGCCGGCCCTGGGGGTCTCCGCCCACGCCGACGGCGCGCTCGGCCTGACCGGGGAGACCGACCCGGTCGCCGTCACCGCGCTCGGGCGGGTACTGGCCCGCCTGGGGCCGGGGGCCGACACCGGGACCCTGGTCGTCGACATGGGCGACGTCGAGTACGTCGACCACCGGTTGCTGCGGACCCTCGACGACTACGTGCGGAGGACCGGGGTACGACTGACGGTCAGATCGACCCCGCCGTTCGCGGCCCGGCTGATGGACCTCCTGCCGGCGTCCTACCTGCGGCCCGCAGACGTGGGAGCGGAGTCATGAGAACGGGTGCCGCACGGGGCCGGACCGGCAACTTCCACGAAGCCGGCTTCTACTCGTCCGACGACGAGTTCCTGGCGATGATCGTGCCCTTCGTGACCCAGGGGACGGCCGCCGGTGAGCCGGTCGTCATCGGGTACGACCCCCGCAAGTGCGACCTGCTCCGGGCGGCGCTGCCCCGGCTGGACGGGGTCACCTTCATCCAGGACGCGAGCCTCTACGCCTCGCCCGCGCGCGCCATCGAGGCCTACCGGCAGCAGTTCGAGCAGCACGTGGCCGCCGGCGCGGGGCAGGTCCGGATCGCCGGGGACGTCCCCCACGAGGGCAACGGCCGGCGGTTCGAGGGCTGGGACCGGTACGAGTCGGCGGTCAACGTCGTCTGGCAGGACTACCCGGTCTGGAGCCGCTGCCTGTACGACGCCACCACCGTGCCGGACGCCGTGCGCGAGGTCGTCGGCCGCACCCACCCCCGCCTGGTCACCCCGGACGGCGGCGCCGGCGCCAGCCCGCGGTACCAGGACGTCGCCGAGTTCGAGGGACTGCCGCCGGCCGCCGACCCGCTCGAGCGGACGGCGCCGGTGGTCGACCTGGCCGACGTCTCGCTGAAGCAGACCCGGCGCCGGGTCCGCGACGCCGTGGACGGGCTGCTCGGCGGCACGGCGCTCGACGAGCTGCTGTTCGCGCTGTCCGAGGCCGTCGTCAACGCGCAGCTGTACGGCCGCCCACCCACCACCGTCCGGGCCTGGACCGGGGACGGCCGGGTCCTCGTGCGCGTGCACGACACCGGCCCCGGGCCCGCCGACCCCCTGACCGGCCTCGTCCCCGCCCCCGACAGCGCGGACGGCTCCGGGCTCGGCCTGTGGCTCAGCTGCCGGCTCGCCGAGGTCGACGTCGCGCTCCTCACCACCGACGGCTGCACCGTCCGGCTGCGCACCGGCCCGCCGCCCGCCGCGGAGGAGGCCGGCGGCGGGCCGGTGCTGCGCCCCGGGACCGCGCGCGGCAGGCCCCACGGCCCGGGCGCCGTCCACGCCGTCGACGGCGACGGCTCCTCGTTCTGCGGGGACGTCCCCGCGACCCGGCTCGACCCGGCCGACGACCGCCACTGGTCCGACGTCCCGCCCGGCGAGCGGTGCCGGCAGTGCGAGCTGCTGCTGGAGCACCACGGCCCCGCCTGACCGCGCCCGGAGGACGAGGGCCCTGGTGGAGGACGGGGAGCCGTCCTACGTTCGGGGCGGCCGAGGAGGCGGCCACCGAGCGCGGCCGAGGAGGCGTCCCATGGACAGTCCCTACCGAGGTCAGGCCGACGTCCACGTCCTGCCCACCAACCTCTCCCTGCCGGGGATCGGCGTCCTCCCGATCAACGCCTACCTGATCACGGCCGAGGAGCCGGTCCTCGTCGACAGCGGCATCGCCGTCGACGCGGACCAGTTCCTCGACGCGGTCGGCTCGATCGTCGACCTGCGGACCCTGAAGTGGGTCTGGCTCACGCACGACGACGCCGACCACACCGGCAGCGTCCAGCGGATCATGGAGGCGGCGCCGAACGCCACGCTGGTCACCCACGCGTTCTCCGCCCTGCGGATGTCGACGTGGTGGCCGGTCCCCATGGAGCGGGTGCACGCCATCCGGGCCGGCGACGAGATCCACGTGGGGGACCGCACGCTCACCGCCGTCGCCCCGCCGCTGTTCGACAACCCGATGTCCCTCGGCGTCCTGGACCGCTCCACCGGGGCGCTGTTCACCGTCGACGCCTTCGGGGCGCTGCTCCCGGAGCCCACGCAGGACGCGGCCGACGTGTCCCCGGAGGCCCTCGCCGGCGGCATGATCGGCTGGGCCACCTCGGACTCGCCCTGGGTGCACCTCACGGACGAGGCCGAGTTCGGCCGGGTCCTCGACCGCGTCCGGCAGATCCAGCCCCGGCGGATCTTCTCCTCGCACCTCCCCGTCGCGAGCGGGACGGAGCTGGAGGAGTTCCTCCGCGTGCTGGCCCAGGTCCCCACCGCGGAGCGGTTCGTGCCGCCGGACTCCGAGCAGTTCGCCGAGATGATCAAGGCGATGGCGGAGGCGCAGCGCGCCGGCGAGCAGGTCCCCGCGACCCCGACGGTGGCCGACGCGCAGGGGCCGGGCGCGTCCCCACCGGCGCCGCGGCGGCCCAGCTCGCCGGCGGGCGAGACGGTCCGGAGCCCGTAGCCGGCCGGCCCGGTGCGGCGGGACCATGCGGAGCGTGGGCCGCGAGGTGGACGTCCGCACCGAGACGGTCATCCGGCGTCCCCGGGCGGAGGTGGCCGCCTTCGCCGGGGACCCCGCGAACGCCCCCGGGTGGTACGCGAACATCGACTCGGTCGACTGGCGGACCGCGCCACCGGTCGCGGTCGGGTCCCGGATGGACTTCGTGGCCCGCTTCCTTCGCCGCCGGCTCGCCTACACCTACGAGGTCACCGAGCTGGTGCCCGGCGAGCGGCTGGTCATGCGGACGGCGCAGGGACCGTTCCCCATGGAGACGACCTACACCTGGGAGGCGCTGGACGACGGCCGGACCCGGATGACGCTGCGCAACCGCGGCCGGCCGCAGGGCTTCTCCCGCTGGGCGGCGCCGCTCCTCGCCGGCGCCGTCCGCCGGGCCAACCGCGCCGACCTCGCCCGGCTGCGGTCGCTGCTGGAAGCGCACTGACCGCCGTCAGGCCGGGACCGGGTCCCGCCGGGGCGCGGCCGGCGGCACGGACACCGCCGGCCGGCGGAAGCCGCGTGCGACCAGGTACACGGCGAGGCCCATCTCCCACACGGTGACCGGGACGGCGCCGAGGAACCCCCACACCGAGACCTGCTCGTAGACGCCGAACAGCACGGCGGCCGACGAGAGGAACACCAGCGGGCCGCCGACCAGGCCGGTTCCCGCGATCCACCGGGGCGCCAGGCGGCCCCGGTGCACCAGCGTGGCCAGCAGCAGCGTGTTGACGCCGATGACCAGGCCGGGGCCGACGAGGAACGTCGCGTCGTGCAGCGCCACCAGCCCGCGGGCGACGCCGACCAGGGACGCGTCGTCGCCGGCCGACCGGAGCGTGACCACCGCGAGCACGCTGGCGACCCCCACGACGATGACCGCCGCTTCCAGGAGCCGTCCGCAGACGTAGCCGAGGGCCAGCGCCCGGCCGTGCCGCTCGACCACCGGGTACGCCGTCACCGCGGTGCCGATGCAGGCGGCGGCGAGCACCACCTCCAGCAGTGCACCCCAGCGCACCTGCGTGTCCGCGCCCGCGCCCCGCACGTACCCGGGGTCGCCGAGCAGCGGCTGGTACAGCGCCAGCGCCGCGACCGCGGTGACCGCGGCGACCAGGAAGAACACGCCCGTGACGACGGCGGCTCCGCGGGACTCCCTCATGACCTGCTGCTCCCTCCGATGGTGGTGTACGGCGTACACCGACGGCGGAGACGGTAGGGTGTACGCCGTACACACGTCAAGCAGGGGGGATCGGATGGCGCGGGAGCCGCTCACCCGGGCGCGGGTGCTCGCGGCCGCGGTGGCACTGGCCGACGGGGCCGGCCTGGCCGCGATGAGCATGCGGCGGCTGGCCCAGGAGCTCGGGGTCGTCCCCATGGCGCTGTACCGGCACGTCGCCGACAAGGACGAGCTGCTCGACGGGATGGTCGACGTCGTCATCGGGGAGTTCGAGGAGCCCGCCCCGGGCTCGGACTGGCGGACCGCGGTCCGTCAGCGGCTGCTCTCCGCCCGCCGGGCCGTGCTGCGGCACGCGTGGGCGCGGCAGGCGATCGAGTCGCGCACCCACCGGACGCCCGCCGTCCTCGGCCACATGGACGCCGTCGCGGGCACCTTCCGCGCCGGCGGGTTCTCCGTCGACCTCACCCACCACCTCATGCACGCCCTGGGCAACCGCATCTGGGGCTTCAGCCCCGAGCTGTTCGAGGAGCCGCGCGACGACGCCGCCCCCGAGCCGACGCCGGAGCAGCGGCAGGCCGTGGCCGTGGAGTTCGCGCGGCGGTTCCCGCACGTGCTGGAGATCGCCACGGCGGCCACCGGCGGCGACCTGTCCGGCGTCGGGCAGGGCTGCGACGAGGACTTCGAGTTCGCCTTCGCCCTGGACCTGCTGCTCGACGGCGCCGAGCGGCTGCACGCGCGCGGCTGGCGCAGCTCGCCGTCCTGACCGGTGCGCGGCGGCTCAGGCGGCGAGGAGCTGGTGGACCAGCCGGATCGCGATCGAGCCCTCGCCGACGGCGGAGGCCACGCGCTTGACCGACCCGTGCCGGGCGTCGCCGGCCGCGAGGACGCCCGGGAGGCTGGTCTCCAGCGGCAGCGGGGGACGGGCGAGCGCCCGGACGGCGCCGGCGCTCACGTCCGGCCCGGTCAGCACGAAGCCCGCGGGGTCGCGCTCGACGGCCGCCGGCAGCCAGTCGGTGTGTGGCCGGGCGCCGATCATGAGGAACAGCGCCTGGGCGTCCACCGTCTCCTCCGCGCCGCTCGCGCGGTCCCGCACCACGAGGTGGTCGAGCCGGCCGTCGCCGCCCCCGCCGACGACCTCGGTGCCGGTCCGCACCTCGATCCCGGGCGTCCCCTCGACCTGGCGCACGAGGTAGTGCGACATGCCGGCGTCCAGCGAGGCCGCCCGCACCACGAGCGTGACCCGCTTCGCGGACCGGGCCAGGTGCAGGGCCGCCTGCCCGGCCGAGTTGGCGCCCCCGACGACGTACACCTCCTCGCCCGCCACCAGCGGGGCCTCCGACGCCGCGGCGCCGTAGGAGACGCCGGCCCCGCGCAGCGCCTCCAGCGACTCCACCCCGAGGCGGCGGTAGCTGGCGCCCGGCGCGAGGACCACCGCGCGGGCCACCACCACCCCGCCGGTGCCGAGCGACACGACGATGCCGTCGGGCCCCCGCGCCAGGTCGGTGACCTCCTGCATGAAGGCGAACCGGGCGCCGAACAGCCAGGCCTGCTCGTAGGCGCGGCGCGCCAGCTCCCCGCCGGTCACGCCGCGGGGGAAGCCCAGGTAGTTGCGGATCGCCGAGCTGGAGGTGGCCTGGCCGCCGATGCTGCCGGAGTCGACGACGATCGTGCGCAGCCCCTCGGAGGCGCCGTAGACGCCGGCGGACAGGCCGGCGGGCCCGCAGCCGACGATCACCAGGTCGTACCGGTCGCCGGAGGGGTCGATCGCCGTCCCCGCCGACCGCGCGATGTCCAGGTCGGTGGGGTCCTCCAGGACCGTCCCGTCGGGCATGACCAGCAGCGGCAGCCGCCGCTCCCGCGCGTCGGCGAGCAGGACGCGGCCCTCCGCGGAGTCGGCCAGGCAGAAGCGGTGCGGCATCGCGCAGCGGCCGAGCACCTCCCGCAGCTCGTACGCCCGGCCGGTCCAGGTCTCGCCGACGACGTCGATCGTGTGCGGCGCGCGGCGCCGTGTCTGCGCCCACGCGAGCAGGAAGCCCGACACCGCCTGGTGGAACTGCTCGTCCGGCGGCGGCGCCGGGCGCACCAGGTAGTGGTCGATGCGCCCGCGGGCGATCGCCTCGAGGACCGCGTCCCCGGTCCCCGGGCTCCCCACCTGCGCCCACGGGACGAGCAGGGCGCGCTCGGCGTGCGGGAACCGGCCGCGCACCTCCGCCAGCAGCTCCGTGCCGGAGGCGCCCCCGACCGTCTCGCCCGCGAGCACCAGGGCGACCTCCTCACCGGCGCCCGCGAGCTCGTCGAGCAGGGCCAGCGCCTCGCCCGCCGACCCCCGGCACAGCACGCGGTAGTCCCGCTCGTACCGGCTGCACAGCTCCCGCCCGACGTCGCCCAGCAGGGCCGGGTCGTCGACGGCCATCAGCACCGGACCGCTCATGCGCGCGCAGCGTAGGGAGCCGGCACCCGGGCGGCCCAGGGTCGAGGGACCCGGGACCGGGGCCGGCTCCCGCGGCTGCCGGTCGACGGTCTGCCGCCGGCTGGTGGGCGAGCCGCGGGTCGCCCGTGGGTACGCCGGTCGGTCCTCCCTGGCCAGGTCCCCCCACCCCGGCCGGGGACACGGTCCGGACCGTCGCGCCTGTCGTGACGTGCCGTCGGCGCGCCTGCGCGGCCGGTCCCGCGGCCCGCGGGTCAGGCGTCGCCGGGCACCCGCTGCCCGGGGCGGGGCGTCCGCGGCAGGTGCACCGGCCCCTCCCGCCGGGGGCGGGCCTGCAGCGTGTCCAGCGACCGGTACATGCCGACGGCGACCGCGCCGAGCGCGACGAACCCCTCGTCGTCGGCCGCCGTGGACGCGCGGAGCAGCGCGGTGAGCCGCCGCAGCGCGGCCCCGGCCTCGCGGACCGCGTCGTCCTCGCCGGCGGCGGACCCGGCGCTCACCACCAGGGCGAGGCCGTCGAGCGCGTCGGCGAGCAGCCAGCCGGTCCCGCCGTCGATGCGGTCGATGCCGCGGCGGTCCGGGGGCAGGTGGGCCACGAGCGTGGTCAGGTCGTCGACGAGGACGGCGACCCGGTCCAGGGCGCGCGACTCCTCCCGGACCCGCGCGGCGGTGCCGCCCCAGCGCCGGGCCCGTGGGTTGGCCCGCCGGGCGCGTTCGACGACGGCCTCGGCCGCGCGCATCCGGTCCAGCGCGGCGTCCAGGTCCCGCCGGGGCCGCGCCCACGCCCCCGGCGCGGGCAGCTCGCCGTGCCGCAGGCCGCCGGCGATGTCGTGCAGGTGCCGGGCCAGCAGCGCCCGGGTGGTCGCGATCGCCCGGACGGCCGCGGTGAGCTGCATCGGCGGGAACAGCACGGTGGTGACCAGGACGCCGGTCGCCGCGCCGAGCAGCGTCAGCCCGGCGTAGGCGACGGCGTAGCGCGCGGGGTCGGCCGCCGTCCCGACGGTGAGCATGAGGACCGCGGCGAAGCTCACCCAGCTCGCGTGCTCCTGCAGCACCCGCCACTGCTCGACGCCCACCGCCAGCGCGACGATCAGCGCGATGGTGAGCGTGCCGGGCAGCGCCTCGGCGGTGAGCTGGTGCACCGTGACGCCGAGGCCGAAGCCCAGCAGGATGGCCAGCACCGTCCGCCAGGCCGCGGCCGCGGAGTCGGCGACCGTCGGGTGCACCGCGATGACCGCGCCCAGCGGCGCGTAGTACGCGTACTGGGTGAACGGCGGCGGCAGCAGGACCGCCACCTGCCAGGCGAGCGCGGCCGCCAGCGCCGCCCGCACCGCACGCTGCACCCACGGCCGCCGCAGCAGCTCGCCCGTCCGGGCCCCCGTCCCCGGGATCCGCACCGCGGTGCGGCTACCCACCCGGCCGCGCCCGGGCGGCCGGCTCCGCGCCGTCGCGCGCGGGCGCGTGCCCGGCGGTGTCGCCCGCGGGCGCGTGCCCGGCGGTGTTCCCCGTGACCCGCACCGACGGGACCTCCGGCGCGCCGTCCCCGCCGGCCTCCACGACCAGCGCGAAGTCCTCGCCGTGCCGGCTGATGCCCTCCACGACGGCCTGCTCGACCGCCTCGACGGCGTAGGTGCGGCGCAGCACCAGCGGGTCGGTGCGCACGTCCTTCGCCAGCGAGACGGCCAGGCCGACCATGACCAGCGCGAACGGCAGCGCCGCGATGATCGTCAGGTTCTGCAGGCCGGTGAGCGCCTCCCCGCCTCCGACCAGCAGCATCACCGCCGCGACGGCGCCCATGACCACGCCCCAGAAGACCACCGTCCCGCGGCGCGGTCGCAGGGTGCCGCGCTCGGACAGCGAACCCATGACGATCGAGGCGGCGTCGGCCCCGGAGACGAAGAAGACCGCCACCAGCACCATGACCAGCACCGTCATCGCGGTGGCCAGCGGGTACTGCTCCAGCACGCCGAACAGCTGCCCCTCGGAGGTGGCCTGGCCGGCGACGTCCGCCCCGGACCGCTGGGCGGCGATGCCGGCCCCGCCGAAGACGGCGAACCACACGAGGCTGACCGCGCTCGGCACCAGCAGGACGCCGGTGACGAACTGGCGGATGGTCCGGCCGCGGCTGATCCGGGCGAGGAAGACGCCGACGAACGGCGTCCAGGAGATCCACCAGGCCCAGTAGAAGACCGTCCAGCCGCGCAGCCACGTCGCCGTCGCCTCGCCGCCGCTGGCCTCGGTGCGGGCGGCCATCCGGGCCAGGTCCGCGGCATAGCTGCCGACCGCGCCGGGGACCAGGTTGAGGATCAGCACGGTCGGCCCCGCCACGAAGACGAACACGGCGAGGACCAGGGCCAGCACCATGTTGACGTTGGACAGCCACTGGATGCCCCGGGCGACGCCGGAGACCGCGGACGCGACGAACGCGGCGGTCAGCACGGCGATGATCCCGACCAGGACGCCGTTGCCGACGTCCCCGGCCCAACCCAGGATCTCCACGCCGCTGCCGATCTGCAGGGCGCCGAGGCCGAGGGAGGCCGCCGACCCGAACAGCGTCGCGAAGATGGCCAGGACGTCGACCACCCGGCCGGCCCAGCCCTCGGTGCGGCGCCGGCCGAACAGCGGCTCGAACGCCGCGCTGACCAGCTGCCGGCGGCCGCGGCGGAACACGCCGTAGGCGATGGCCAGCCCGACCACCGCGTAGATCGCCCACGGGTGCAGCGACCAGTGGAACAGCGTCGTGGCCATGGCGGTCTGCACCGCCTCGGGCGTCTCGGCGGCCACCGTGCGCGGCGGCGGTGAGACGTAGTGCGCGAGCGGCTCGGCGACGCCGTAGAACATCAGCCCGATGCCCATCCCGGCGCTGAACATCATCGCGATCCACGAGACGGTGCGGAACTCCGGCGCCTCGTCGTCGCGGCCGAGCGGGATGCGGCCGTACCGGCTGGCCGCCAGCCACAGCACGAAGACGACGAACGCCGAGGCGAGGGTGACGAACAGCCACCCGAGGTTCGACTCGATCCAGACCAGCGCGGTGCTGCTGGCCGAGCCCAGGCCGGCCGGGCTGACGAACCCCCAGGCGAGGAAGGCGAGGGCCAGGACCGCGGCGACGGCGAACACGGCGCGGTCGAGCCGGCCCCGCGCGTCGGCCGCCGGGGGTGGCGGCTCGGCGATGGCGGGGTGCGGGTCTGCGGAGGACGGGACGAGGGCCGGTCCGGCCGCCGCGCCGTCGGGGTGTCCGGGTGGGGTGGAGCTCACTGGTACCCGTCCGCGCGCAGGCGCGGGCGAACCTCCGTTCGGTGTGCGGTGGGGGGACGGCGTCCCCGGCGGGAGCGGTGTGCGGTGGGGGGACGGCGTCCCCGGCGGGAGAGGTGTGCGCACACGGTCAGCACGCGAGCCCCGCGGAACCAGGGTCGGCGCGATCCGGCGGTCGCGCAAACGGGCCGGTGGCCCGGCCGCCCCGCGTCCACCGGTCGGAGGACGCGCGGCCGCGCCGGGATGACGCGGACCGGCCGCCGGGTTGTTGAACCTGCAAGCACATCGTCCGCACGAGGAGAGCGCCCGCATGACCACCTACGCCGTCACCGGAGCCACCGGCCACCTCGGCCGCCGCGCCGTCGAGGAGCTGCTCGACCGCGGCGTCCCGGCGTCCGACGTCGTCGCCGTCGTCCGCCGTCCCGAGGCCGCCGCCGACCTGGCCGGCCGCGGCGTCCAGGTCCGCCACGGCGACTACTCGCGGCCGGACACCCTGCCCGCGGCCCTGGCCGGCGTCGACCGGCTGCTGCTGGTCTCCGGCAGCGAGCCGGGGCAGCGGGTCGCCCAGCACGAGGCCGTCGTCGAGGCGGCGGTCGCCGCCGGGGTGCAGCGGATCGTCTACACGTCGATCGCGCGGGCCGACACCTCGGCCAACCCGCTCGCCCCCGAGCACCGCGGGACCGAGGCGGTGCTGCTGAAGGCGGACGTCCCGGTGACCGTCCTGCGCAACAGCTGGTACCTCGAGAACTACACCGCGCAGCTGGACCGGTACCTCGCCACCGGCGAGATCGTCGGCGCCGCGGGGGAGGGCCGGGTGTCGATCGCCCCGCGCGCGGACTACGCCGTCGCCGCCGCGGCCGCGCTGCTGGCCGACGAGGAGGGCACCGTCGTCCTCGAGGTCGGCGGCCCGGGCGTGACCCTCGCCGAGCTCGCGGCCGCCGTCACCGAGGCCACCGGGACGACGGTCCGCTACCGCGACCTGCCGGCCGACGAGCTCGTCGCGACCCTGCAGGGCGCCGGCCTCGACGCCGGCACCGCCGGGTTCGTCGCCGCCATCGACACCTCGATCGCGAACGGCGAGCTCGACACCGGCGACGCCGACCTCGCCGCGCTGCTCGGCCGGCCGGTGACCCCGCTGGCCGACGCCGTCCGCGCCGCCCGCCCCTGAGCCCCGCGGCCGCGCGCCGACGACTCGATGGTCATCGGATGTGTGCACGCGTCGCAGGCGTGTCCGCGCGTGTCCCGTGCACGCAGGCGATGATCGACTCCTGACGGCGCCGGCTGACCCGGTCCTCAGTCCGCGGGCACCGAGTGGTGCTCGTGGGTGACCAGCCAGCGCCCGCCCACCCGGCGCAGCCCCACGGTCAGCCGCACCTCGAAGCCCTCGGTGCCGGCCGCGCCGACCCGGAGCAGGCCGTGCGCGAAGGCGACGCCGTCCCCGGCGACCACGGTCAGCCCGGAGACGTCGAACAGGCCCTCGCCCTGCGCGTCCCAGAACAGCCGCCACTGCCGCAGGTAGTCGTCGATCCCGGTCACCACCATCGGCGGCGGGACGTCGAACAGCACGACGTCGCCGGTGTGCACGGCGGTCACCGCGTCGACGTCGGCGCGCCGCACGGCCTGCGCCCACGCCGCCAGCACCCGGCGGACCTGCACCTCGTCGGAGTCCATGCAGGGCGGACCGCCGGCGAGCCCGGATCTCATCCCCCCGGGTGGGGTCCGCCGCCCGGCTGCACCCCGTCCGCGCCGGTGCCGATGACCGGGGGCGTGAACCCGATCGCGTGCCGCGCCGTGGCGCAGGCCGGCCTGGTCGCGGCCACCGCCTCGGCCGACGACGAGCGCGCCTGGCCGCTGCTGCTGGTGGCCGGCCGGCACACCACCGCCGCCGACCTCGTCCTGTCCGACGCCCGCCTGGCCGCCGAACTCGCCGCCCTGCCGGTCTGACCGTGTCCCGGCCCCGCCGGGGTCGTTGAGCCTCCCGTGATCCCGGACAGCGCCCGCACGGCCGCCCGCCGCGCCGAGGACGTGCTGGCCTGGGCGCCGAGCGGCCGGATCGCCGTCCCGCTCATCGTCGCGCTGGTCGTCGTCGCCGACCTGGTCGGCGTCGGCACCGTCACCCTGCTGCTGCTCGGCGTCTCCGACGACGGGGACGACGCCGGCCGCGGCCCCACGCTGCTCGCCGCGCTGGCCTACCTGCTCGTCGCGCTGCCCGCCGCCACCCTCGCCGGGCTGCGCCGCCAGCGGGCCACCACCGCCTGGCTGCTCGCCGGCCGCGACCCCACCCCGGCCGAGGCCGCCCGCGCGCTGCGGCTGCCGGTGGACGCCGCGCTGATCGCCGCCGTGGTGTGGCTGGCCGGCGCGGTCCTCGCCGGCGCCGTCGCGGCGGTCACCTTCCCCGACCCGCTGGTCGGCCTGCGGGTCGGCGTCGTCGCGCTGCTCGGCGGCGCGGTCACCGCCGGCGTGGTCTACCTGCTCGTCGCCCGCGCCGCCCGCGCGCTCACCACCCGCGCGCTGGCCGCGCACCCGCCGGCCGGCCGGCTGGCCCTCGGCGTCCGCCCGCGCCTGCTGCTCACCTGGGGCCTGACCAGCGCGGTCCCGCTGCTCGGCGTCGTGCTGCTGTTCGCCGACCCGAGCAACCCCGGCGGCCCCGGCCGCACCGCCGTCGTCTTCCTCGCCGTCGTCGCCGTGCTCGTCGGCGGGCTGGCCACCCTGCTCACCGCCCGCGCGGTCGGGCAGCCGCTGCGCGACCTGCGGCAGGTGGTGCAGCGGGTCGGCGCCGGGGACTACACCGCGAGCGTCACCGTCGACGACGCCGGCGAGATCGGCCTGCTGCAGGAGGGCGTCAACACGATGGCCGCCGGCCTGGCCGAGCGGGAGCGGCTGCGCGACCTGTTCGGCCGGCACGTCGGGACGACGGTCGCCGCGCGGGCGCTGGCCGAGGGCGCCTCGCTGGGCGGGGAGCTGCGGCCGGTGGCGGCGCTGTTCGTCGACGTCGTCGGGTCGACCGCGCTCGTGCGGCGCACCGGCCCGGAGGGGATGGTCGGCCTGCTCAACCGGTTCTTCGCCGTGGTCGTCGCCGCGGTCGAGGCCGAGGGCGGGCTGGTGGACAAGTTCGAGGGCGACGCCGCGCTGTGCGTGTTCGGCGCGCCCACCGCGCACCCGGACGCCTCCGGTGCCGCGCTGCGCGCCGCCCGCCGGATCTGCGCCGACGTCGCGCGCGCCGGGGAGGTCGACGTCGGCGTCGGCGTGGCCTGCGGGCCGGCGTGGGCCGGGCAGGTGGGCACCGCCAGCCGGCTGGAGTACACCGTCATCGGCGACCCGGTGAACGAGGCCGCCCGGCTCACCGAGCTGGCCAAGGACCGGCCGGGGCGGGCGGTGGCCAGCGAGGCCGCCGTCCGGGCCGCCGGCGGCGGCGAGGCCGCGCACTGGGTGCCCGACGCGGAGGTGGAGCTGCGCGGCCGCGGTGAGCCGACCCGCACCTACGTGCGCGCGAACACCTGACCGTCGGGGCCGTGCGAGCGGACGACGACGAGCACGTCCTCGCTCTGCAGCGTGCCGATCAGCGGGTCGTCGAAGCGCAGCGTGCGCCCGCCGCGGGTCACCGACAGCACGATGTCGCGCAGGTCGCGCGGGCCCAGGCCGACCTCGCCGGAGGAGACCACGCGCTGGGAGAGGTCCAGGCCCTGCCCGCCGGTGAGCAGGTCCTCGACCACCGAGACCACCCGCGGGCTGTCGGTGGACAGGCCCAGCAGCCGGCCCGACGTCGCCGAGGTGGTGATGACGGTGTCGGCGCCGGACTGGCGCAGCAGCTGCGCGTTCTCCTCCTCGCGCACGGAGGTGGTGATCGGCACGCTCGGGTTGAGCTGGCGCACGGTGAGGGTGATGAGCACCGAGGCGTCGTCGCGGTTGGCCGCCACGATCACCGCGCGGGCCCGCTCGACGTGCGCGCGGCGCAGCACGTCGGTGCGCCCGGCGTCGCCGACGATGCCGGTCAGGCCGATCGAGTTGGCCTCGTCGATGGCCCGCTGGTCGCCGTCGACGATGACGATGTTCTCCAGCGGCGTGCCGGTGGCCCGCAGCGAGCGGACGGCGCTGCGGCCCTTGGTGCCGTAGCCGCACACGATGACGTGCTGACGCACGCGGGACCTCCAGCGTCGGATGCGGAACTCCTCGCGCGAGCGCGCGGTGAGCGCCTCGAGCGTGGTGCCGATGAGGACGATCAGGAACATGACGCGCAGCGGCGTGATGAACAGGATGTTCACCAGCCGCGCGCCCTCGGTGATCGGCGTGATGTCGCCGTAGCCGGTGGTCGAGAGGGTGACCGTGGAGTAGTAGATCGCGTCGAGCAGCGAGATGCCGACCTCGTCGCCGTCGCGGTAGGAGTCGCGGTCCAGCCAGACGATGAACACGGTCAGGGCGAGGAAGAACGCCGCCAGCACGACCCGCTGCCACACCTGGCGGACCGGGGACTGCTCGACGTGCGCGATCTGCACCCCGGTGTGCGGGTCCTCGCCCGGCCCGTGTCCGCCCATCACGTCCGGCGACGATAGCGAGCGGGGGCGGTGCGCACCGGGATGCCGGCGCGCACCGCCCCGATCGGGTCAGCCGCCGGCCACCGCCTCGCGCTCGCGGGCGGCCAGCTCCCGCTTGAGCACCTTGCCCGCCGCCGACACGGGGATGGCGTCGATGAAGACGACGTCGCGCAGCCGCTTGTAGTGGGTGACCCGGTCGTTGACCGCGGCCATCACCGACTCGGCGGTCAGCGCCGCCCCGGCGTCGTCGGCCCTGCGGACGACGTAGGCCACCGGCAGCTCCCCGGCCGCCTCGTCGGGCCGGCCGACGACCGCGGCGCCGGCCACGCCCGGCACGCCGAAGAGGATCTCCTCCAGCTCGCGCGGGAACACGTTGTAGCCCTTGTAGAGCAGCATGTCCTTGGTGCGGTCGACGATCGCCAGGAAGCCGTCCTCGTCGAGGATGCCGACGTCGCCGCTGTGGAACCAGCCGTCGGCGTCGATCGCCTCCGCGGTGGCCTCGGGCCGGTGCGCGTAGCCGCGCATGACCTGCGGGCCGCGGATGCACACCTCGCCGCGCTCGCCGGCGGGCAGCGGGTCGCCGCCGCCGAGGGGCCGGATGGTGATCTCGGTGTCGAAGATCGGCACGCCGACCGTGCCGGCCTTGCGGGTGCCCGAGCGGAACGTCGGGTTGCCGGTGGCCATCATCGTGACCTCGGTCAGGCCGTAGCCCTCGCCGATGACCGCGTTGGGCAGCAGCGCCTGCAGCCGCTCGATGAGCGACACCGGCAGCGGCGCGGCGCCGCTGGAGACGCCGCGGACGTGCGACCAGTCCTGCTCGGCGAAGCCGGGCACCTGCAGCAGCGCGACGAACACCGGCGGGGCGCCGCCGATGCTGGTCACCCGGTAGCGCTTGGCGTCCTCGACGTACCTCACCGGGTCGAAGCGCATGTGGATCACGGTGGTGGTGCCGCCCATGACCATGCCGTTGAGGTAGCCGATCGCGCCCATGGCGTGGAACCACGGCGTGAGGTTGATCAGCACGGCCTCGCCGAGCCGGGTCGGGCACTCGTCCTCGCCGAGCACCTGGCGGATCGTGACGTCCCCGGCCTCGTCGAGCTCGGGCAGCGACCCGGAGGTCCAGCACGAGGACTGCAGCACGTTGGTGACCACGTTGCGGTGCGGCAGCTCCACGCCCTTGCTCACCCCGGTCGTGCCGCCGGTGTAGGCCAGGTGCGCGAGGTCGGCGGCGGGGTCGAGCCCGGCGTCGAGGTGCCGGTCGGTGGGGTCGGCGGCCAGCAGGTCGGCCAGGTCGACGTCGGTGGCCTGCAGGCCCTCGAGCCGGGCGGCGAAGTCGAGGGCGTGCCCCTCCCCGGTGACGACGACGGTCTGCACCGGCGTGGCCTCGAGCGCGCCGCGGACGAACGGCAGCACCTGGTCCCAGGTGACCAGGACCTTGGCGCCGGCGTCGGTGAGCTGGGCGGCGAGGTCGGCGGCGGGCAGCAGCGGGTTGGTGGGGGAGAAGACGGCGCCGGCCATCACCACGCCGTAGTAGACGGCCGGGTACTGGCGGCAGTTCGGGATGTGCACCGCGACGACGTCGCCGCGGCCCACGCCGTGGTCGGCCAGCCAGTTGGCGACCGCGGCGGCCCGCGCGCCGAGCTCCTCGAAGGTCAGCTCGACGTCGTGGTCGACGAACGCCGTCCGCGTGCCCCAGCGGCGCACCGCGGCGCGCAGGATCGACCCGACCGGCACCGGCGGGTACTCCAGCGAGCGGGGCAGGCCCGGCGGCCAGCTGGCGGCGGGCTCCTGCGCGGCGTCAGTGGGCGCAGGGTGCGTGGCGGTCATGCGTGTCCTTCCGTCCGGAACAGGGCCTCGTCAGCGTGGTACAGCTCACATCCGCTGTCACGCAGCGTTGTGCACACCGGCGGCTGTGCACACCGCACAGCTCGGCGTCAGACGGCGGGGTCGGAGACCAGCGAGCCGGCGCGGTGCTCCTCGCGCAGCGCGGTCTTGAGCACCTTGCCGCTGGGGTTGCGCGGCAGCGCGGACACGACCGAGTACTCGCGCGGGTGCTTGTAGCGGGCCAGCCGCTCGCCGCACCAGGCCGACAGCTCGGCGGGGGTGGGCGGGTTCTCCGGGTCCCGCGGCGCGATCACCGCCAGCGGCGCCTCGCCCCAGCGCGGGTCGGGCACCCCGATGAGCGCGACCTCGGCGACGCCGGGGTGCGCGGCCAGCGCGTCCTCCACCTCGGCGCAGTACACGTTCTCGCCGCCGGTGATGATCATGTCCTTCTTGCGGTCGACGACGTAGAGGTAGCCGTCCTCGTCCTCGCGCACGAGGTCGCCCGAGTGGAACCAGCCGCCGGCGAACGCCTCCGCCGTCGCCTCGGGCTTGCCCCAGTACTCCTCCATCACCATCGGGCTGCGGTAGACGATCTCGCCCACCTCGCCGCGCGGCACGTCCTGCATGGCGTCGTCCACGACGCGGACCTCGACGTTGAGCATCGGCGTCCCGACCGAGCCGATCTTGCGGATCGAGTCCTCGCCGCGGAGCAGGCAGGTGACCGGGCTGCACTCGGTCTGGCCGAAGGCGGTGACCACCTCGGCCTGCGGGAACGTGTCGATCATCGCCCGCAGCAGGGTGGTCGACGCCGGCGCCGCGCCCCAGGAGATCCGCTTGAGGCAGGACAGGTCGCGCTCGGCGATCCCCGGCACCGCGACCACCGCCGCCCACATCGCGGGCACGAGGAAGAGGTTGGAGATCCGCTCCCGCTCGATGAGGTCGAGCACCGCCACCGGGTCGAAGCCGCCCGAGGCGAGGATGACGTGGGTGCCGCCGAGCAGCAGGGGCGGCAGCCCGCCGGCCAGCCCGGCGATGTGGAACAGCGGCGCCCCGGGCGCCCCCACCCGGTCGTCCGGGCCCACCCCGAGGGTGGCCACCTGGCTGAACACGTGCATCAGCAGGTTGTGGTGGGTGAGGACGGCGCCCTTGGGCCGGCCGGTGGTGCCGGAGGTGTACATGATGAAGGCGGGCGCCGCCTCGTCGACCTCGACGTCGAGCGGCTCGGCGGACGCCGCCGCGAGCGCGTCCTCGTAGTCCTGGCCGATGGTCAGGACGGTGTGCACGCCGGGTGCCTGCTCGCGCGCCTTCGCCGCGACGCCGGCCAGCGCGGGATCGACCACCAGGGCGGCCGCCCCGCTGTCGGTGAGCACGTAGGCCACCTCGTCGGCGACCAGGCGGAAGTTGACCGGGACGACGATCGCGCCCAGCCGCACTCCGGCGAGGTAGGACTCCCAGACCTCGATCCCGTTGAGCCCGAGCACGGCCACCCGGTCGCCCCCGGCCACGCCCCGGTCGGCCAGCGCCCGCGCCAGCCGGGTGACCCGCTCGTCGAGCTCGGCGTAGGTGCGGCCGGTGCCCGAGAAGCGCACGGCCACCGCGTCGGGAGTGCGCCGGGCCCAGCGGGCGAGCTGGTCGGCGATCGTCATGCCGCGCCCCTGCAGCCGGGGGGTCGGGTCGTCCACGGGTTCCTCCTGCGCCGCCGCCGGGTGTGACCTGCGTCATGCTGGCGGGGCGGCGGGGGGCGGTCAACCCTGACCGTCAGGGCACCCGGGCGACCGCCCCGACGAGCATCGGGTTGACCAGGACGGCGTCCGCGGCGGCGGCCTCGGCGCGCAGCCGCCGCTCGAAGTCCTGCGGTCCCACCTCGGCGGCGGTGGCCGTGCCGGTGCGCTCGAGGACCGGAAGCAGGCTGGTGACGTCGCCGGCGACGATCGCCCACCCGGCCGCGTCGCCGCCCCGCTCCAGCGGCTGGGCGGAGGTGAGCACGGGGTCGGGCAGCCCGGCGGCGCGGAAGACGCCGGTCAGCCGCAGGCCGGCGTCCAGGGGGACGCCGGAGCGGCCGAGCGCGGTGCGCAGCCACCCGTCGTAGGTGGTCAGCAGCGGCAGCGGCGGGTGCGCGGCCCGGCTGGTGAGGACGACGTCCTGGAAGGCGACCACCCCGCCCGGGCGCACCAGCGCGGCCGTGCGGGCGACCAGCGCGACCGGGTCGGGCAGGTGCAGCAGCACCAGCCGCCCGAGGACCGCGTCCACCGGCGCGTCCGGGGACCAGGTCGTGACGTCGGCCCGCACGAACTCGACGTGGGCGGAGCCGGCCTCCGCCGCCCGCCGCCGGGCCACCGCCAGGTGGCGGTCCGAGGCGTCGACGCCGACCACCCGGCCCGTGGGTCCCACCCGCTCCGCGGCGGCCAGCGCGGCCACCCCGGGGCCGCAGCCGAGGTCGACGACCGACGCGCCCGGGGCCAGGCCGGCGCCGTCCAGCCACGCGGCGGTGGCCGGGGCGTAGAGGCGGGCGAGCACGTCGAGCCGGGCCAGCTCGGGGTCGGTGTCGCCGAGGACGTAGCCGGTGCCGGGTCCGTCGCGGGTGCCGCTCGTCATGCACCCGCATGGTGGCCCGGGCGCGGCCGCGCCGTCAGCCCTCCGCGGGCGGCGTCAGCATCCGCGCGGCGAGCCCCTTCCAGAGCGTGAGGTGCGGGTCGGTGGCGGCGGGCCGCTCCTCGAAGGCGTACACGCAGGCCACCCCGCGCATGCTGGTGAACAGCAGCTCGCACACCTCGGCGTAGCGGGGGGCCGAGGCGATCCGCGGGCCCCAGATCCCGTCGGCCACCCGGCGGATCGCCGCGCGCAGCCGGCGCTCCTCGACCCGCAGCGCCGCCCGCAGCTGCGGGTCGGTGCGGGCGGCCACCCACAGCTCCATCGCCGCCCAGAACGGCGGCTCCTGGAACGTCGCCCACATGAGGTCGATCGCCCGGTCGATCCGCTCGGGCCCGGCCGGCTCGTCGGCCATCACCGCCGCCGCGCGCTCCTCCACCCCGGCCAGCAGCGTGCTCGACAGGTGCCCGGCGGCGGCGACCAGGAGCTCGGCGCGGGAGGGGAAGTGGTGCAGCAGCCGGCCGCGGGACACCCCGGCCCGGGCCTGCACGGCCAGGGTGGAGGCGCCGGCGTACCCGGACTCGACCAGGCACGCGACGGCGGCGTCGAGGATCAGCGCCCGGCTGTCGGCCGTGCGGGTCGACCGGCTGCGCGGGCCGTCGTCCGGGAGGGGGTCGGCGCTCACTCGCCGCAGGCTAGGGCCCCGGCGCGCCGCTGAACAGTCACCGTTGACCGTCGAGGGTGACCGCTGTCACGCTGCGGCCCGTACTGCTCGACGACGAGGAGGTACCGGGTGGACTTCGACGACACCCCCGAGGAGGCGTCCTACCGGGCGCACGTCCGCACCGTGCTCGACGGGCACGCGTCCGAGCTGCTGCACGTCTCGCCGGGGGAGCCGGTCGACGCGCGCTCCCGCGAGGCGGAGCTGCGGGCCACCCAGCGGGTGCTGGCCGAGGCGGGGCTGGTCGGCGTCACGTGGCCGCGGGAGTACGGCGGGCAGGGCGGCACGCTGGTGCAGCAGGCGATCGTGGTGCAGGAGCTGGCCCGCGCCCGGGTGCCCACGCTGATCAACCACATCGGCATCGGCATGTGCGGGCCCACGGTCATCGCGCACGGCAGCGACGACCAGCGCTCCCGCTACCTGGCCCGGCTGCTGCGCGCCGACGACGTCTGGTGCCAGCTGTTCAGCGAGCCGGGCTCCGGCTCGGACCTCGCGGCGCTGCGCACCTCCGCCGTCCGCGACGGCGACGACTGGGTGGTCAACGGCCAGAAGGTGTGGACGACGCTCGCGCACGTCGCCGACTTCGGCATCCTGCTCACCCGCACCGACCCGGCCCGGCCCAAGCACGCCGGGCTGACGATGTTCGTCGTCGACATGCACGCCCCGGGCGTGACCGTCCGGCCACTGCGCCAGATGAGCGGCGGCGCGGACTTCAACGAGGTCTTCTTCGACGACGTCCGCATCCCCGACGCCGAGCGGCTCGGCGAGCCCGGCGAGGGCTGGCGGGTCGCGCTCACCACGCTGATGAACGAGCGGGTCGCGATCGGCGGCGCCGGCAGCGACATCGGCCCGGCGCCGGAGTCGCTGGCCGCCCACGCCCGCGACCGGCTGCCCGCGCTCGACCCCGCGCGGCAGGCGCTGGCCCGGCAGGCGGTGGGGAAGGCGCTGGTCGCGTCGCTGGCCGCCCGCTACACCGGTTACCGGCGGTTCACCACGCTGTCCCAGGGCGGCGTGCCCGGCCCGGAGGCCAGCGCCGGCAAGCTCGGCGGCACCGCCGCGGCCCGGCTGGTCGCCGACGCCGGCGTCCGGCTGCTCGGCGACGACGCCGTGTACGGCGCCACGGCCGACGGCGACGACACCTGGCAGCGCGCGCAGGCCTACGTGCCGGGCATCGCGATCGCCGGCGGCACCGACCAGGTGCTGCGCAACATCCTCGGCGAGCGGGTGCTCGGCCTGCCGCCGGAACCCCGCACCGACAAGACCGCGCCGTTCTCCGGAGGTGCCCGGTGAACTTCGACCTGTCCGACGACCAGCGCGCGGCCGCCGCCGGCGCGCGCGAGTTCTTCACCGGCTCGGTCACCCCGGCCGCCGCCCGCGCGGCGCTCGAGGGCGCCGGCGTCCCGGGGCCGGGGCGCAAGGCGCTGGCCGACATCGGCTTCCTCGGCATCACGGTGCCGGAGTCCGCGGGGGGCGCGGGCGGGAGCGTGCTCGACCTCGCCGTCGTCGCCGAGCAGGCCGGCGCGGTGCTGGCCGGGCCCTCGCTGGTCACCGCCGCGCGCGCCGCGGTGCTGCTGGAGTCCGCGCCCGACCTGGCCGCGCAGCTGGCCGACGGGTCGGCCGCGCTCGCCGTCCTCGACGGGCCGGTCACCGGCTCCGCGCCCTCGCTGGACGCCGCCGACGCCACGCTGTTCCTCGGTCTCGACGACGGCGCGCTCGTCGCCGGCGAGGGCGAGGTGACCCCGGGCCGGCCGATGGACGCCAGCCGCGGGTTGGCCTCGGTGCGGATGACCTCCCGCCGGGTGCTCGCCGAGGACGCCGGGCAGCTGTGGGCGCGGGCCCGCCAGGTGGGCGCGGTGGTCCTGGCCGCCGAGGACCTCGGCGCCGCCGACCGCGCGGTGCAGATGGCCGTGGAGTACGCCCGCCAGCGCGAGGCGTTCGGCCGGGTCATCGGCTCCTACCAGGCGGTCAAGCACATGCTGGTCGACGCGTGGGTGGGCGTGGACCAGCTGCGCTCGCTGGTGTGGTGGGCGGCGTGGGCGGCGGACTCCTCGCCGGCCGAGCTCCCGCTGGCCGCGGCCGCGGCCGCGGCCTACGCCGCCGAGGTCGCCGAGCGGGCCACCGAGACGGCGATCCAGGTCCACGGCGGCATCGGGTTCACCTGGGAGCACGACGCGCACCTGTACTGGCGCCGCGCCAAGGTGGACCGGCTGCTGCTCGGGGACGCCGCCGAGCACCTCGACACCGTCGCCCGGCTGGCCGAGGCCGGCGCCCTGGGATGACGTTCGAGCAGCTCCGGTACGAGGTCGCCGACCGCGTCGCCACGATCACGCTGGCGCGGCCCGACCGGCTCAACGCCTTCACGCCCGTGATGGCCGCCGAGCTGGGCCGGGCCGCGGCGGCCGCGGACGCCGACGAGGCGGTGCGGGTCGTCGTCGTCACCGGGGAGGGGCGGGCGTTCTGCGCCGGCGCCGACCTGGGCGCGGGCTCGGGGACCTTCGCCGACCGCGACCACGGCGAGGGGCCACCGGTGCAGGGCACGGTCGACGGCGTCGCGCGGGACTGGGGCGGGGTCGCGTCGCTGCCGTTCGCCGCGCTGCGCAAGCCGGTGATCGCCGCGGTCAACGGCCCGGCGGTCGGCATCGGCGCGACGATGGTGCTGCCGATGGACGTGCGGATCGCCGCGGAGTCCGCCCGGTTCGGCTTCGTCTTCGCCCGGCGCGGCATCACCCCGGAGGCGGCGTCGACGTGGTTCCTGCCGCGGGTGGTCGGCATCAGCCAGGCGGTGGAGTGGGTGGCCACCGGCCGGGTGTTCGGCGCCGCCGAGGCGCTGCGCGGCGGGCTGGTCAGCCGGGTGGTCCCCGATGCCGGCCTGCTGCCCGCCGCGCTCGGCCTGGCCCGGGAGATCGCCGACAACACCTCCGGGGTGGCGGTCGCCGCGGCCCGGCAGATGCTGTGGTCGATGCTCGGAGCGCCCTCGCCGTGGGACGCGCACCGGCTCGAGTCGCGGGTGCTGGCCGAGCTCGGCCGCGGTCCCGACGCCGCCGAGGGCGTGGCCGCGTTCCTGGCCAAGCGCCCGCCGGCGTTCGCCACGCCGCTGGGGGAGGGCCCGCCGGCCGGCGTCCCGCCCTGGCCCGCACCGCCCGACGACGTCCGCCCCTGACCCGAGGTCCCCGCGATCACGGCGACGGGGGCGGTGCGGGCCGCGCGCCGGGCGGGCAGCACCGAGGACAGCAGCCCGGCCAGCGTCGCGACGACGACGATCCCGCCGACCTGCAGCCACGGCACCGCGACCACGACGTCGCCGGCCATACCCAGCACCGACGCGGTGCCGCTCACCCCGTAGACCCCGCCGAGGACGACGCCGAGCACCGCGGCCACCCCCGAGACCAGCACCGCCTCCCACGCGAGCAGCCGGCGCAGCTGGCCGCGGGTCAGCCCCATCGCGCGCAGCAGGCCGTTCTCCTGCCGCCGCTCCACCACCGACAGCGCCAGCGTGTTGCCCACGCCGATCAACGCGATGACCACCGCGACGCCGAGCAGGCCGGTGACCACCAGCAGCAGCACGTCGAGCACCCGGTCCATCTGCTGGCGCAGGCTCACGACGCCGGTCACCTGCGCGTCGGGCACCGCCGTCCCGACCGTGTCGGTCACGGTGTCGACGACGGCGGCCTGCGCGTCGGCGCCGGCGTCGTCCAGCCGCAGCCACAGCCGGCCGACGGCGGCGTCCGGGGCGAGGGCGGCGAGGTCGGCGCCGTCGAGCAGCAGCGGCGCGTCCCCGTCCACGACCTCCGCGCGCAGCGTCAGCGCGCGGCCGTCGAGGGACAGCCGCACCGGGTCGCCCGTGCCGACCGACCAGGAGTCGGCCAGCCACTGCGGGACGAGCGCCTCGCCCGGCCTCGGTAGCCGCAGGTCGGCCGTCGACCGCAGCGCCGGGACGGCGGTCGCGGCGTCCACGCCGTAGGACCGCAACGGCTGCCCGTCGGGCCCGACGGGCTCGGCGGTGGTGAGCGCGGTGCCGGTCGCGACGCCGTCCAGGTCCCCGAGCCGGTCCAGCAGGGACGCCGGCAGCTCCCCGCCCAGCCCCTCGACGACGACGTCGGCGGGGTAGGCGGCGGCCAGCCCGGCGGTCGCCGTCGCCCGGGTGGACGCGGTGCCCACCACCATCGCGGTGGTCAGCGTGACGCCGATGAGCAGCGCGGTCGCCGTCGCGGCCGTGCGGCGGGGGTTGCGCGTGGCGTTCCCGGCGGCCAGCCGGGCCGGCACCCCGCCGACGCGGGACACCAGGCGTCCCGCCGCGCGGACCACCGGCGGCACCCCGCGCTGGGCGAGCAGGACCACGCCCAGGAAGCTCGCCACGCCGCCGGGCAGCGCGAGGAACACCGTGGACACCGCCACGCCCAGCGCGAGCAGCCCCGCCCCGGGCACGAGCAGCAGCAGCCCGAGCACCAGGCGCAGCACGCCCGGGCGGGAGCGCAGGGGTGCGGGGTCGAGGGGGCGCAGCGCGGCCAGCGGCGCCACCCGGGTCGCCGCGTGGGCCGGGGCGAGCGCGGCCAGCAGGGTGGTCAGCGTGCCGACGGCCAGCCCCGCGAGGACCGCGGTGAGCGGCACCGCGAGCCCGGACAGCGGCACGGGGGAGTCCACGCCGCCGGCGAGCGCGGAGACCGCGGCGGCCAGCCCCACGCCGGCCCCGACGCCGACCGCCGAGGCGCCCAGCCCGGTGACCGTGGCCTCGGCCAGCACGCCGCGGCGCACCTGCCGGGCGGTGGCGCCGACGCAGCGCAGCAGGGCCAGCTCGCGGCTCCGCTGGGCGAGCAGCACGGCGAAGGTGTTGGCGATGACCAGCCCCGCGACGACGACCGCGACGGTGCCGAACACCAGCAGCACGGCGGCCAGCGCGGTGGCGTTGCCGAGCATCGACGCCGCGCGGTCCTCGGCCTGCCCGGTGCCGGTGCGCACGGTCAGCGCCTGCCCGGCGAGCGCGTCGCGCACCGCGGCGGCCAGGGCGTCGGCGTCGGTGCCCGGGGCGCCGGCGACCCGCAGCTCGACCGGGTCGGCCGCGCCCCAGTCCCGGACCTGCGCGGGGGTGGCCCAGGCGCGGCCGTGGAGGCCGGCCTCGGGGTCGCCGCCGAGGTCGACGACGCCGGTGACGGTCACGGGCGTGGCGGTCGGCGTGCCGTCCGGGGCGGTGCCGGTCACCTGCAGCACGTCGCCGACGTCCGCGCCGACGCGCTCGCTGACGGCCACCTCGCCGGGCCGGTCGGGCAGCGCGCCGTCGGCCAGCCGCTGCCAGCGCAGCGCCGGGTCGTCGGCGACCGCGCCGACCAGCAGGTACTGCGCGCCGGTGCGGCCGGGCGCGACCGCCTGCACCGAGGTCTCCCACTCCAGCGCCACGGCGCGGACGCCGTCCAGGGCGGTGAGCGCGGGGACGTCGTCGAGCAGCGGGCCGCCGTCGTCGGAGGTGACCACGGCGTCGGCGCCGAGGTAGCGGGCGCCGGCGGCGGTGAGCACGGTGCTGCGGGTGGTCTCGTTGAGCACGAGCGTGGCGACCACGAAGGCGACCGCGAGGACCACGGCCAGGCAGGACGCGACCAGCCGCGGCAGGTGCGCGCGCAGGCTCGCGAGGGTGGTGGACAGCACGGTCAGCCGCCGAGCCCGCGGAGCGCCTCGAGCACGGACGCGGCGGTGGGCCGCTCGACCTCCCCGGCGGGGCGGCCGTCGGCGAGCAGCACGACCCGGTCGGCGTAGGAGGCCGCGGTCGGGTCGTGGGTGACCATGACGACGGTCTGGCCGGTCTCGCGGACGCTGCTGCGCAGCAGGTCGAGCACCTCGGCGCCGGCGCGCGAGTCGAGGTTGCCGGTGGGCTCGTCGGCGAAGACGACGTCGGGGCGGGGGAGCAGCGCCCGGGCGATGGCCACCCGCTGCTGCTGGCCGCCGGAGAGCTCCGAGGGGCGGTGCCGCAGCCGCTCGCGCAGGCCCAGCCGGGCGATCACGGCGTCGAACCAGGCCGGGTCGGGGCGGCGGCCGGCCAGCTGCATCGGCAGCACGACGTTCTCCCGCGCGTCGAGCACCGGCAGCAGGTTGAAGGCCTGGAAGACGAAGCCGATCCGGTCGCGGCGCAGCCGGGTCAGCGCGTCGTCGCGCAGGCGGGTCAGCTCGGTGTCGCCGAGGAACACCTGGCCGGAGGTGGCGGTGTCCAGGCCGGCGAGGCAGTGCATGAGCGTGGACTTGCCCGAGCCGGACGGGCCCATGATGGCCGTGAACCCGCCCCGGGCGAACGCGACGTCGACGCCGTCCAGCGCGCGGACGGAGGTCTCGCCGGAGCCGTAGACCTTGGTCAGGCCGGTGGTGCGGACGGCGGCGGACGACACCGACGCCGGCGGCTCGCCGGGGACGGTCATGACGGGGACGGACACGGGGGACCTCCGGGGATCGCTTCTGGGGACGACGGAGACCCTCGCGGTCGGCGCCGTCGTCCCGCGTCGTCGTCAGCGGTGATCCCGCGTCCGCCGTCCCTGCCCCCGCGGGCGGACCCCGGCGTCGTCCCCCGGTCGTGCGTCCCCGTGCCCCGGCGGCAGAAATGGCCATTTCCGCCGCCCCCGGGACGGGCCTCAGGCGTCGCGGAGCAGGTCGGCGGGGGAGACCAGCCCGGTGCGGTAGGCGAGGACGACGGCCTGCACGCGGTCGCGCGAGCCGGTCTTCGCCAGCACCCGCCCGACGTGCGTCTTCACCGTCGCCTCGCTGACGAACAGCCGCTGCGCGATCTCGGTGTTGGTGGCGCCGAGCGCCATCTGCACGAGCACCTCGCGCTCGCGCGGCGTCAGCTCGCTCAGCCCGGTCGCCGGCGCGGGGGCCGCCCCGGCGCCGCGGAGCATCGGCGCCACGTGCTGCAGCAGCCGCCGGGTGGAGCTGGCCGCGATCACCGAGTCGCCGGCGTGCACCGTGCGGACGGCGGCGAGCATCTCCTCCGGCGGCGCGTCCTTGAGCAGGAAGCCGCTGGCCCCGGCGCCGATCGCGGCGACGACGTACTCGTCGAGGTCGAAGGTGGTCAGCACGACCACCCGCGGCGGGTCGGGCAGCGCGGTCACCTGCCGGGTCGCCTCGATGCCGTCGGTGCCGGGCATGCGGACGTCCATCAGCACGACGTCGGCCGCCGTGGCGCGCAGCAGGTCCACCGCGGCGGCGCCGTCGCCGGCCTCCCCGACGACGGTCAGGTCGGGCTGGGAGTCGATGACCATGCGGAACCCGGCGCGGACCATCTGCTGGTCGTCCACCAGCGCCACCCGGATCACCGCGCACCCCCGAGCGGCAGGACCGCGTGCACCCGCCAGCCGCCGCCGGCGCGCGGGCCGGCCTCCAGCCGCCCGCGGTGCAGCTGCGCCCGCTCGTGCATGCCGCGCAGCCCCTGCCCGTGCCCGTCGCCCTCGGCCAGGGCCGCCGCGGCGCCGCGGCCGTCGTCGAGCACCGACAGCTCGAGGGAGTCCGGGCGCCAGTGCAGCCGCACCCACGCCCGCCCGTTCGGCCCGGCGTGCTTGAGCACGTTGGTCAGCGACTCCTGGACGATGCGGTAGGCGGCCAGCTGCGGACCGGCCGCCATCGGCCGCGGTTCGCCCTCCACCAGCAGGTCGACGTCGAGCCCGCTGGCCCGGACGTCGTCGACGAGGACCGGGACCGCGGCGACGTCGGGCTGCGGCGCGTACTCCTCCGCCCGGTCCTCCCGCAGCACCCCGAGCAGGGCGCGCATGTCGGTGAGCGCCTGGCGGCCGGTGGCGGCGATCGCCTCCAGCGCGCCGGTGGCCGCGGCGGGGTCGGTGCGCCCGGCGTAGCGGCCGCCGTCGGCCTGGGCGATGACCACCGACAGGGAGTGCGCCACGACGTCGTGCATCTCGCGGGCGATCCGGGCCCGCTCGGCGGTGGCGGCCAGCCGCATCTCCTGGTCCCGCTCGATCTCCAGCAGCCGCGCGCGCTCGGCCAGGCCGGCGATCTCGCCGAGCCGGGAGCGGCGCAGCCGGCCCAGCGCCCAGGCCGCGACGACGGCGACGCCGATCGCGCCCACCGTGACCAGCAGCGCGTCGTCGGCGCCCGAGGACCACCAGCGCAGCGAGGCGAGGACGGCGCCGGCCAGGCCGAGGGCGAGCCCCGCCCGCGCCGCCCAGCGCGGCGCGTAGGCGGCCAGCGCGTGGACCATGAGCAGCGCGGCGACGTTGGCGGGCAGGAACTCGGTGCCCGCGACCAGCTCGAGCAGCCCCGCGCCGGTGACGACGGCGGCCGCCGGGACCGGGGCGCGGCGGCGCCAGGCCAGCGGGGCGACCAGCAGCACGCCGAGGAGGAACGCGACGCCCTGGGACGGCCCGGAGTACTGCGCGGGCACGACGACGGTGACCAGGCCGACCAGCGCGGCGAAGGCGGCGTCGACGGCGAACGGCCGGTCGCGCAGCGTCGCCGCCAGCTGCTCGAGGGGTGCGCGCTCGTCCATCGCGCCGAATCTAGGCAGCCCGGCACCCCGCGTCGTCCACCCGGGGGAGGACCCGCCCGTCGGACCGCAGGGGGAGGTGCTCAGTCCTCGTTCAGGTGCCGCAGCAGCGTCTCGCCGATGTCCCGCATCGCCGCGACCTGCTCGGGGGTGAGCTGGTCGAACAGGTGGGTGCGCACGCCCTCGACGTGGATCGGCGCGGCGCCCTCCAGGGCGGCGAAGCCCTCGTCGGTGAGGACGGCGAGCAGCCCGCGCCCGTCCTCGGCGCAGACCTGGCGGCGCACCCACCCGCGCTCCTCGAGCCGGGACACCGCGTGCGACAGCCGGCTCCGGGAGGACAGGCAGCGGTCGGCGAGCTCGCTCATCCGCATCTGCCGGCCGGGCGTCTCCGACAGCTGGACGAGGATCTCGTAGTAGGCGTGCGGGATGCCGGTGGCCCGCATGAGCTCGCGGTCGAGCCGGTCGTTGAGCAGCTGGGTGCTGTAGAGCCAGGCCCGCCAGGCCTTCTGTTCCTCGGCGTCGAGCCAGCGCGGCTCCCCGGCGGCGGCCCCCGCTCCGGGTGACACCTGTGTCGTCATGTCCGTCAGGGTACTGGCGGAATAGTCAAGCGCTCAACTACGCTACGGACCGCGGAAGCTCAATCGCTCAACCACCGAGAGGTCCCTCCCATGACCAGCACCACCGCCGTCCAGATCCCCGGCTACGTCGCCGGCACCTGGGACATCGACGCCACCCACTCCACCGTCGGCTTCTCCGTCCGCCACATGATGGTGAGCAAGGTCCGCGGCTACTTCACCCAGTTCTCCGGCGAGATCGTCACCGCCGAGGACCCGGCCGCCTCCTCGGTGACCGCCACCGTCGACATGGACTCGATCGACACCCGCCAGGAGCAGCGCGACGCGCACATCCGCTCCGCCGACTTCTTCGACGTGGGCAACCACACCGTCATGACCTTCCGCTCGACCGGCGTCGTCGCCGACGGCGAGGACTGGACCGTCCAGGGCGACCTGACCATCAAGGGCATCACCAAGCCGGTCACGCTGGCCCTCGAGCTCAACGGCTTCGGCCCCGACGCCTACGGCGGCTACCGCGCCGGCTTCAGCGCCAAGACCTCCATCTCCCGCAAGGCCTTCGGCGTCGACATCGACATGCCGATGGACGGCGGCGGCGTCGTCGTCGGCGACAAGATCGACGTCGAGCTCGAGATCGAGGCCGTCCTCCGCACCGCCTGACGGAGGACCTCCCTGCCCCCACCGCTCGCGGGCTCGCGGCGGGCCCCTGCAGGGAGGCCGTTGCAGCACGTCGCGAGGGCCCCGGACGCATATCCGTGCGTCCGGGGCCCTCGCGCGTCCGGGCACACCTCCGTGCGTCCTGGCTCACCGCCCGCGGTCGGCCAGGACGCCGCACGATCAGCCCACCTGATCGTGCGGTGCCCCTCCGGGGACACTGGGGTCATGACGACGTCCGTGCTCACCCGCGCCCGCACCCGGCTGTCCTCCGCCGCCCTCGTCGCCGTCGGGCTGGCGGCCGGCTTCGGCGTCGCGCAGGGCACCGGCGTCCGGGTGCTGGGCGGGGCGGTGTTCCTCGCCGGCGGGCTGGGCGCGGCCTGGCTGTGGGTGCAGCGCCGCGGCGTGGCGGTCGCCCTCGGGCTCGGCGCGCTCTACGTCGGCGCGTTCGTCCTGGCGCACGTGCTGGCCCTCGGCGCCGGGATGCCGGCCTGGCTGGCGGTGAGCCTGGTCACGATCGCCGCCGCAGGGGTGACGTACGCGGTGGCAGACCGGCCGCAGGCGGAGGTTCCCGCGCGCTGACCACCTAAGGTGGGTGGGAAGGTCGCGACCCCGGCGGCCGTTGTACGGGACACCGCGTGCGCCGCCGCCGCGGGATCCCCCCTGACTCTCCCTGAGGTGCCCTTCCGCATGCCCACCCGCGACGACCTGCGCAACGTGGCGATCATCGCCCACGTCGACCACGGCAAGACCACCCTGGTCGACGCCCTCCTCCGCCAGGCCGGTGCGCTCGGCCGCGCCAAGGGCGAGGGGACCGACGCCGACACGACGCAGGACCGCGTCATGGACTCGATGGACCTCGAGCGCGAGCGCGGGATCACCATCCTGGCCAAGAACACCGCCATCCGGCTGGCCGACGAGAGCGGCAACCCGGTGACGGTGAACATCGTCGACACCCCCGGCCACGCCGACTTCGGCGGCGAGGTCGAGCGCGGCCTGTCCATGGTCGACGGCGTCGTGCTGCTCGTGGACTCCTCCGAGGGCCCGCTGCCGCAGACCCGCTTCGTGCTCCGCAAGGCGCTCGGCAAGGGGATGCCGGTCATCCTCGTGGTCAACAAGACCGACCGGTCTGACGCGCGCATCGCCGAGGTCGTCGACGAGACCTACGAGCTGTTCATGGAGCTGCTCGAGGACAACGGCCTGGACACCGACGCCCTCGAGTTCCCGATCGTCTACAGCAACGGCAAGACCGGGCAGGCCTCGCTCACCCGGCCGGCCGACGGCACGAGCCCCGACAGCCCGGACCTCGGCCCGCTGGTGAAGACGCTGCTGGAGACCATCCCGGCGCCCACCTACGACGCCGAGGAGCCGCTGCGCGCGCAGGTCACCAACCTCGACGCCTCGCCGTTCCTGGGCCGGCTGGCGCTGCTGCGCATCCACTCCGGTGAGATGAAGCGCGGCCAGCAGGTCGCCTGGTGCCGCACCGACGGTTCGGTCAAGAACGTCAAGATCACCGAGCTGCTCGTCACCGAGGGACTCACCCGCACCCCGGCCGACAGCGCCGGCCCCGGCGACCTGGTCGCCATCGCGGGCATCGAGGAGATCATGATCGGCGACACCCTCGCCGACCCGAACGACCCGCGCCCGCTGCCGCCGCTGACCGTCGACGAGCCGTCGATCTCGATCACCATCGGCATCAACACCTCGCCGATCTCGGGCAAGTCGGGCAAGAAGCTGACCGCCCGGCTGATCAAGAACCGGCTCGACCAGGAGCTGGTCGGCAACGTCTCGGTGCGCATGCTCCCCACCGAGCGCCCCGACACCTGGGAGATGCAGGGCCGCGGCGAGCTCGCCCTGGCGATCCTCGTCGAGCAGCTGCGCCGCGAGGAGTTCGAGCTGACCGTCGGCCGGCCGACCGTCGTCACCAAGGAGATCGACGGCAAGCTGCACGAGCCGGTCGAGCGGGTCACGATCGACACGCCGGGCGAGTACGTCGGCACGCTGACCCAGGCGCTGGCCTCCCGCCGCGGGCGCATGGAGAACCTGGTGCACCACGACACCGGCTGGGCGCGGATGGAGTACGTCGTCCCCTCGCGCGGCCTCATCGGGTTCCGCACCGAGTTCCTCACCGAGACCCGCGGCACCGGCGTCCTCAACCACAACCTCGAGGGCTACGAGCCGTGGATGGGCGACATGCGCGCCCGCCCGACCGGCTCCCTGGTGGCCGACCGGCAGGGCGTGGCGACGTCGTACGCCATGTTCTCGCTGCAGGAGCGCGGCTCGATGATGGTCGCCCCGGGCACCGAGGTCTACGAGGGCATGATCGTCGGGGAGAACTCCCGGCCCGACGACATGGACGTCAACATCACCAAGGAGAAGAAGCTCACCAACATGCGGTCCTCGACCGCTGAGGAGCTCGAGCGGCTCATCCCGCCGCGGATCCTGAACCTCGAGCAGGCTCTGGAGTTCTGTGCCGAGGACGAGTGCGTGGAGGTCACCCCGGCCGCGATCCGGGTGCGCAAGGTCATCCTCGACCAGAACGAGCGCGGCAAGGCGAAGAACCGCAAGCCCAAGGCCTGAAGCAGGGACCTCCTCGCCCCCCACCGCTCGCGAGCTCGCGGCAGGCCCCTGCGAGGAGGCCGACGAGTCGGGAGCCCCCGTCCGGATCGCCGGGCGGGGGCTCCTGCGTGTCTCCGCGGACGTGCCGGCGGGCTGCCGTGACCGGATCGTGACCGGTGGTGATGACCGGCCGTCGGGGCGCGACAGGCCCGGCCGCGGCGCGCCGGGACCCCGCGGCGCGCCGACCTACCGTCGCCCGGTGGGCCCGGACGCGGGCCCGCAGCACGCTGAGCGGGAGGCGGGACTGCTGATGACGACCACGGAGGCGACGGGGACCACGGGGGTGTTCCGCGGGGGCATCGACGTGCGCGTGAGCCTGCGGGCCGACGCCGGGTCGGGGGAGAACGCCTTCGACGGGGCCTGGTTCCCCCGCGGTCGCGACCTCGCCGTCGAGGTGCCCGAGCTGATCGCCGCGCTCGACCGCCGCGGCGTGCGGGTCGAGCGCTTCACCTACGCGCTGGACTCGTGGCTGCCGGCGCCGCGCAAGGTCCTCGTCGACGGCCGGGTGGTGCGCACCGGCGGCTTCCGCAGCATGGACCCCGGCGTGGTGTGCCTGAGCTGGGCCGGCGGCAACCGGCGCGCGGACCTGCTGGTCGTCCCGCCGGAGACCGACGTCATCACCGGCGTGCGCGCGCTGCGGCTGTGCACCCGGCGCGGCCTGCCCCGGTCGCCGCAGATGGTGCTCGCCGCGGCCCGCTCCCAGCCGCTGCCGCAGGTGCCCGACCTCCCGGTCGTCACCCGCGCCGTCTGACGCCCGCCCGCCGGTCCGCCTCCCGCGCGCGGAGGGCGGACCGGCGTACGCCGTCCGCGAACCGGGTGGACGGCGGGGGAGCGGCTCCGCTGGGGTGGGCCCGTGCGACTCCTCGTCCTCGGCGGCACCCACTTCCTCGGCCGGCACGTGGCGACGGCGGCCCTCGACCGCGGCCACGAGGTCGCCACGTTCAGCCGCGGCGTCACCGGTGCGCCGCCCGGCGGCGTGCGCCCGCTGCACGGTGACCGCGACGACCCCGCCGCCCTCCCGCGCGCCCTGGACGGCTGGACGCCGGAGGTCGTCGTCGACACCTCCTGCCAGACCCGCGCGGCCGCCGACTCCGCCGCGGCCGCCCTGGCCGGCGTGCGCGGCTACGCGTTCGTCGGCAGCCTCAACGCCTACTCGACGTGGCCGCCGGGCCCGGTCCGCGGTGAGGACGACCCCACCTGGGACACCCCCGACGACGACTACGGCCCGAACAAGGCCTACGCGGAGCGGGTGCTGGGCGCGGCGCTGCCGGGGCGGTTCCTCACCGCCCGCGCCGGTCTCATCCTCGGCCCGCACGACAACGTGCGCCGGCTGCCGTGGTGGCTGCAGCGGATCGCCCGCGGCGGCCGCGTCGTCGTCCCCGGCGCGCTGGAGCAGCCCATCGCGCTGGTCGACGCCCGCGACCTGGCCGGCTGGCTGGTCGAGATGGCCGCGCGCGGGCAGGACGGCCCGGTCAACGCCACCGGCCCGGCCGGCATGACGACCCTGGGCGGGCTGCTGGAGACGTGCCGGGAGGTCACCGGCAGCGACGCGGAGCTCGTCCCGGTGCCGGAGGAGGACCTGCTGGCCGCGGGCGTGGAGCCCTGGCTGCACCTGCCGTTCTGGTTGCCCCGGGACGTGGCGGCGACGGCGTGGGACGTCGACACGACCCGCGCGCGGTCGCTCGGGCTGCCCAGCCGGCCGGTCCGCGAGACCGTCGCCGACACCTGGACCTGGCTGCGGCGGGACCCCGAGCGGCTGCCCACCCCGCACGGCCTGCCCGAGCCCGGCCTCCCCGGGGAGCTCGAGGCGGCGCTGCTGGGCGGCCGCTGAGACGACGGGAGGCCCCGCCCGGCAACTGCCGGACGGGGCCTCCCGTGACGTGCTGCGGCCTCAGTCGCGCGGGTCGGCGGGGCGGCCGGCGCGGAGGCTGCGCTCGAGGTCGGCGACGTCCGCCGCGTCGGGCGTGTGCAGGTGCTCGTCCTCGGCCAGGCGCGCGGCCTCGGCGGCGAGGGCGTCGGCCGACTCCTGCGCGCGGTCCTTCCGGTACTGGCGGAAGGAGTGGGCGACGGCGGCGGCCCAGACCAGGTAGATCACCGCGTAGACCGAGTAGCGGACCGGGTCGGAGGCGTCGATCCAGTCGCTGCGCAGCAGCGTGCGGGTGTTGGTCAGGATGATCATGCCGCCGACCAGGGAGCCGAGCAGCCGCGGCGGCACGTGCCGCACCAGCCACGCGGCGATCGGCGCGGCCACCAGGCCGCCGGCGAGCAGGCCCAGCGCCCACACGAAGTCGATGCCCTGCGACCCGAGCGCGAGGAGGAAGCCCAGGCTGGCGGCCAGCGCGACGAGGAACTCGGAGGTGTCGATCGAGCCGATGACCTTCCGGGGCTCCATGCGGCCGCTGGCCAGGAGCGCCGGCGTCCCGACCGGGCCCCAGCCGCCGCCGCCCGTGGCGTCGACGAAGCCGGCCACCAGGCCGAGCGGGGCGAGGAAGCGCTTGCGCACCGGCCGGCCGATGTTGCGCCGGTCGATGCCACGCAGGGTGAAGCGGACCAGCAGGTAGACGCCGAGGGCGAGCAGGATGAGCGACATCACCGGGGCGGCGACCTCGGTGGAGAGGCTGGAGAGGACGTTCGCGCCGACGAAGGCGCCGACGGCGCCGGGGACGCCGACCTTGGCCACGACCTTCCAGTCGACGTTGCCGAACTTCCAGTGGGCGACGCCCGACATCAGGCTGGTGCCGATCTCGGCGAAGTGCACGGTCGCCGAGGCGGCGGCGGGGTTGGTGCCGAAGGCGAGCAGCAGCGTCGTCGAGGTGACGCCGTAGGCCATGCCCAGGCTCCCGTCGACGAGCTGGGCGCCCAGCCCGGCGAGGGCGAGCACGATCAAGGTCTTCACGGGGGCGGGGCTCCTGTCCGGCTGGGAGGCGGGCCGCGGGCGCGCGTCAGGGCGCGACTCGACGCGGGTCGTGCGAGGGGAGGGGCGCCCCGGGGGGCGCGGGCGTCAGCGGCCCGGACAGGTGGCCGTGCAGACGCGCAGCAGGTCGACGTGGATCCGCCCCACCAGGAGCACCGTCGTCGCCGCCACGAGGACTATGTCTACCAGATCGATCGGGTTATGCCAGCGGGGGTCGGTGAGACGGGGGTCACCCCGCAGCGCGTCGCGGGGTGACCCCCGGTCAGGGGAGCGGCGGTCAGCCGACGACGAGGCCGGTGAGGAGGTACGCCAGCGCGGCCACCGCGCCGGCGGCCGGCAGGGTGACGACCCACGCGACGACGATGTTGCCGGCCACGCCCCAGCGGACCGCCGAGAGCCGCCGCGTCGACCCGACGCCCATGATCGACGTCGTCGTGATGTGCGTCGTCGAGACCGGCACGGCGAACACGGTCGCCGTCGTGACCATGACGCCGGAGGCCACCGTCTGGGCGGCGAAGCCGCCGGCGGGGGTGAGCTGGATGATCCGCCGGCCCATGGTGCGCATGATCCGGAACCCGCCGGCGTAGGTGCCCGCGCTGATCGCGAGGGCCGCGGCGAGCACGACCCACAGCGGCACCTCGAAGTCGTCGATCTCACCGGCGGTGAACAGCGCCAGCGTGATGATGCCCATCGTCTTCTGGGCGTCCTGCAGGCCGTGGCCGAGCGCCATGGTCGCGGAGCTGACGATCTGCGCGTAGCGGAAGCCCCGGTTGGCCCGGGTGACGTTGGCCCGCCGGAAGGTCCACAGGATGACGAGCATGAACAGGTAGCCGAGGCCGAAGCCGACCAGCGGCGACACGACCATGGGGATGACGACCTTGTCGACGACGCCCAGCCACTGGACGTCGTGGGCCGCGGCCAGTGCGGCGCCCACCAGGCCGCCGATCAGCGCGTGCGAGGACGACGAGGGCAGCCCGAAGTACCAGGTGATGAGGTTCCACGCGATCGCGCCGACCAGCGCGGCGAAGACGATCTCCAGCCCGCCGGTCCCGGTCGGCGCCTCGATGATCCCGGCGCCGACGGTCTTGGCGACCTCGGTGGACAGCAGGGCGCCGACCAGGTTCATCACCGCCGCCAGCGCCAGCGCCACCCGCGGCGTCAGCGCCTTGGTGGAGACGGCGACGGCGATGGCGTTGGCGGCGTCGTGGAACCCGTTGGTGTAGTCGAAGGCCAGGGCGACGACGACGATGACGACCAGCGCGACGAAGGCCGCGTCCATCGACGCTCAGGACTCCTTCACGGCGATGGACTCGACGACGTTGGCCACCTTCTCGAAGGCGTCGGCGGCCTCCTCGAGCTGGTCGGCCACCTCCTTGAGCCGGAGGACCTCCAGCGCCTCGAACTCGCCGCTGTAGAGCCGGGACAGCAGCCGCCGGTAGAGCTTGTCGGCCTCGTTCTCGATCCGGTTGACCTCGATCCAGTAGTCGGGGAGGGCCTTCATCGTCTGCAGCCGCGGCATCGCCTCGGCGGTGGTCTCCGCGGCGCGCTGCAGCAGCGCCGTCTGCTGGCCCATCTCGGCCGGCAGGGTGCCCAGCCCGGTGAGGATCACCAGGTCGGCGGCGGCCTCCACGAAGTCCATGACGTCGTCGAGGTGGCTGGCCAGGCTGTAGATGTCCTCGCGGTCGAACGGCGTCACGAAGCTGGAGTTCAGCTGCCGGAAGATCGCGTGCGTGGACTGGTCGCCGGTGTGCTCGAGGTCGCGCAGCCGGTCGGCGAGCTCGGTGCGGCGGGCGTGGTCGTGGATGAACTCGCCCAGGACGTCGGTGGCCGCCACCAGGTTCTGCGCCGAGTCGCTGAACAGGGTGTAGAAGCTCTGGTCCTTGGGGGTCAGGCTGAAGGGCACGAAGGGACTCCGGATCGGCGGGGTTCGGGGAGGCGCCCGCCGCGGATGAGCGGTCGCACGGCCGTCGGGCAGCATAGGTACCCGTTCACGCGCGGTTCAGCTCAGGTTCACCCGCGGGCTGCGTCCGGCCCCTCCTGAGCGCCGGCGCCGAGCGCCTCCACCAGGTCGGCCCGGGCGCGGGCGACCCGCGAGCGGATCGTGCCCACCGGGCAGCCGGCCACCTCGGCGGCCTCGGCGTAGGAGAGCCCGAGCAGCTGGGTCAGCGCGAAGGCCTCCCGGCGGTCGGGGTCCAGCCGGGCCAGCAGGTCGGTGACGGCGGCGCCCTCGCCCACCCGGTCGGCGTCCTCGCCGCGGCCGAGGGCCTCCAGGTCGGCGTCGTCGCGGACCAGGGTCAGGCGCCGGCGGCGCCGCGAGCGGACGGCGTCGGCGCAGACCCGCCGGGCGATCGCCAGCAGCCACGTCCGCAGCGAGGAGCGGCCCTCGAAGCGGTGCAGCGTGGCGAAGGCGCGGGCGTAGGTCTCCTGGGTCAGGTCGTCGGCGGAGTCCCGGTCGCCGAGCGCGGCGCACAGCCGCCAGACGTCGGACTGGGTGGACCGCACGAGGGTCGCCGCGGCGAGGGGGTCGCCGTCGACGGCGGCCGCCGCGACCCGCGCGAGCTCGTCCACGTGTTCCCTCCGTCACAACCGGGCCTGTCCCGGGAACCGGACGGGCCCTCCGTGACGACTACGACGACATGCAGTGTGCCCCCTTCCGCGAGGCGGTCTCCGCGCGACTCGACGGCGAGCCGCTCGGCGTGCCCGCCGCCGACCTCGACCGCCACCTCGCCGCGTGCCCCGCGTGCGCCGGGTGGGCCGACGCCGCGGAGGCGGTGACCCGCCGGGCGCGGCTGGCCCCGGCGCCGCCGGTGCCCGACCTCACCGCCGCCGTCCTCGGCGCGCTGCCGCGGCAGCTGCCCGGCACCGCGGCGGCCGCGCGCGCCCGGCTGGTGCAGTCGGCGCTGCGGCTGGCGCTGCTCGCCGTGGGCGTGGCGCAGGCCGGCCTGGCGTGGCCGGCGCTGTCCGGCGGCACCGCGGCGATGAGCGCGCCGGTGCACGTGGCGCACGAGACCGGCGCGTGGAACCTCGCCGTCGCGGCCGCCTTCCTCGCCGTCGCCGCCGCGCCCCGGCTGGCCGCGGGTGCCCTGCCGTTCCTCGTGACCTTCGCCGTCCTGCTGACCGTCGCCACGGTGCGCGACCTGCAGGCCGGCCACGTGCACGCCGACCGCGCCGCCGCGCACCTGCTGCTGCTCGCCGGCGTCGTGCTCATCGCCGTCGTCGCCTGGCGGCAGCGGCCCCGGCGGGCGGCCGCGCCCGCGACGGCCCGGCGGGTGGTCGCGTGAGTGCCGCCGTCCCGGCCCGCCGCTCGCCGCGGCCGGCGCTGCTGCTGCTCGTGCTGCTCGCCGGCTGGCTTGGCCTCGGCGTGGCCACCGCCGGCCCCGCCGCCGCGCACGCCGAGCTGGTCTCCACCGACCCGGGGGAGGGCGCCCGCCTCGACGCGGTGCCCGGCCAGGTCACCCTGCGCTTCACCGAGGGCGTGTCCCTCGGCGCCGGCTACGCCCGCGTCCTCGGTGACGACGGCGAGCGCGTGGACACCGGGGCCGCGTCGGTGCAGGACGACACGGTCACCATCCCGCTGCGCGGCGGCCTGCCCGACGCCAGCTACGTCGTCACCTACCGGGTGGTCTCGGCCGACTCGCACCCGGTCAGCGGGGCCTACGCCTTCGTCGTCGGGGACGGCGAGCTCGCCGACGCCGGGGCGGTGGCCGCCGACCCCGACGCCGACCCGTTCGTCGCCGCCGCGCTGCCGGCCGCGCGGGCCCTCGGGTTCGCCGGCGAGGCCGTGGGCCTGGGCGTGCCCGCCTTCCTGCTGCTGTGCTGGCCGGCCGGCTGGGCCTCGCGGCGGATGCGGCGGCTGACCACGGCGGGGCTGGGAACGGTCGCCGGGGCCGCGGTGCTCACCTTCGTGCTGCAGGGCCCGTACGCGGGCGGGGTGGGGCTCGGGTCGGTGCTCGACCCGGCGCTGCTGTCCACCACCGGCTCCTCCGCCTACGGCCTGACCACGCTCGGCCGCGGCGCCCTCGCGCTGCTGCTCGCCGCGCTGCTGGTGCCGCTGTGGCGCCGGGGGACCGCACCGCAGCCGCAGGAGGCGGCGGGGCCGGTCGTCCTCGGCGCCGGCGTCGTCCTCACCACCGCGGCGGTCGGGCACCCGGTGGCCGGCAGCGTCCCGGTGTTCGCCACCGCCGTCACCGCGGTGCACGTCGCGGCCATGGCGCTGTGGCTGGGCGGGCTGGCCGCGCTGCTGGCCGGGCTGCTCCGGCCCGGCGTCGGGGCCGGGGAACTGGCCGCGGCGCTGCCGCGCTGGTCGCGGATCGCCTCCGGCTCCGTGGCGGCGCTGGTGGTCACCGGCGTCGTCCAGTCGGTGCGCGAGGTCGGCTCGCCGGCCGCCCTGGTCTCCACGACCTACGGCTGGATCCTGCTGGCCAAGCTCGCGCTGGTCCTGCTCCTGCTCGCCGCCGCCGGCGTCTCGCGGGTGTGGGTGCAGCAGCACCTCGGCCTTCCCCGGCCGCGGCCGGGCGGCCGCCGCCGGGTGCCCGCGCACGCCCTCGCCGCCCCCGGCGCCGGCGCCGAGGAGCCGGCGGTCACCGAGGCCGCCCGCGCCCGCGCCGAGGCGCAGGCCCGCGGCGCCGTCGAGGACGTCGCGCCGCTGCGCCGCACGATCCTGGTCGAGGCCGCCGTCGCCGCCGCCGTGCTGGTGCTGTCCGCGCTGCTCGTGGGCACCCCGCCGGCCCGCGCGACGGCCGCCCAGCCGGTCGACGTCACCCTGCCGCTGCAGTCGTCGGCGGGGGAGTCCGGCAGCGTCCAGCTGTCGATCGACCCGGCCCGCCCCGGCGCCAACACGCTGCACGTCTACCTGTTCGACGACGACGGGCAGCTGGCCCAGCCGGCCGACCTGCGCGTGACGCTCACCGAGCCGGAGCAGGAGATCGGCCCGCTCGACGTCGACCTCGAGCCCGCCGGCCCCGGCCACTGGGTGGCCGACGGGATGTCGATCCCGGGCGCCGGCACCTGGACCGTCGCCGTCAGCGTCCGGCTCGACGAGTTCACCGCCACCACCGCCAGCACCGACTTCCCGGTGCGCTGAGACCCCCTCCGCGGGACGACAGAAGGAGAACCGTGTCCCTCATCCTGCGACCGCTGGCCCGCGCCGGCGTCGTCCTGGCCGCCGTGCTGCCCGCCCTGGTCGCGTCCGTCGTGGTCGCCGCCACCGCGTCGGCGCACGTGACGGTCTCGTCGGCCGACGCCGCCGCCGGCGGCTACGGGAAGCTGACCTTCCGGGTGCCCAACGAGAGCGACACCGCGAGCACGGTCTCGGTGCGCATCTCGATCCCGGAGGACGAGGCGCTGGCCTCGCTGCGGACCCTGCCGGTGCCCGGGTGGACCGTCGTCACGACCTCCGCCGAGCTGCCCGAGCCGGTGGACAACCACGGGACGCAGATGACCAGCTACGTCTCGGTGGTCGAGTTCCGCGCCGACGCCGGCGGCGGGATCGCGCCCGGCCAGTTCCAGGAGTTCTCGCTGTCCGGCGGCCCGTTCCCGGACGCCGACACGCTGTCGTTCCCGACGGTGCAGACCTACAGCGACGGCACCGAGTCGGCGTGGATCGAGCCGACCGTCGAGGGTCAGGAGGAGCCGGAGAACCCGGCGCCGACCCTGACGCTGACCGCCGCCTCCGAGGATGCCGCCGCCACCGGCACCGCGGCCGCCACCGACGGGCACGCCCACGACACCGGGGTGAGCAACGAGCCGGCCGGGCTGGCGCTGTTCCTCGCCATCCTGGCGCTGGCCGTCGGGCTCGCGGGCGTCGTCCTCGGGTACCGCGCGGGCCGACGTACCGTGTCCTCGTGACCGCTCCCGGACGCGGCCGGAGCGCCGCGCTGCTCCTCGCCGCCGGCCTGGCGCTGTCCGCCTGCGGCTCCGACGACGGGGACCAGGCGGCGGCCGCCGAGGGCCACTCCCATGCCGACGGGGACCACTCGGGCGGGTCCCTCGCCACGGTCGAGGGGCCCGACGACACCTACGCCGGCCTCGACCTGCCCGACCCCTACCAGCGGCCCTCGTTCACCCTGACCGACCAGACCGGCGCGTCCTACGACTTCGCGTCCGTCACGGCGGGGCGCCCGACGCTGCTGTTCTTCGGCTACACGAACTGCCCCGACATCTGCCCGACGACGATGGCCGACGTCGCCCTCGCCCTGCGCGACACCGACCCGGCGCTGGCCGAGCAGGTGCAGGTGGTGTTCGTGACCACCGACCCGGCCACCGACACCCCGCAGGTGCTGGGGGAGTACCTGGACCGGTTCGACGCCGACCTGTCCGCGCAGTTCGTCGGGCTGACCGGTGACCAGGACGCGATCGACCAGGCGCAGCTGTCGGCCGGCGTGCCGCTGGCCGAGGAGGACGGCCGGCTGCACAGCTCGCTGCTGCTCCTCTACGGCGGCGACGACCAGGCGCACGTCGCCTTCGACGCCGGCAACACCGCGCGGGACATCGCCGGCGACCTGGCCCTGGTCGCCGACGCCGCGTGAGCGGCGCCGTGCAGCGGGCCCGGGCCGCCGGCGCGCGGCTGCTGGTCGTCCTGGCCGGCGTGCTGGCCACCCTCGCGCTCGCCGGGCCGGCGCGGGCGCACGTCGGCGGCGAGGTCGCCGGCAGCGACTTCGCCGGCCGGGTCACCTCCGTGCAGCCGGCGGTGCCCGGGGTGAGCGTGCGCGTGCTGGACTTCGGGGACTCCCTGGAGCTGGTGAACTCCACCGGCACCGAGGTGACCGTGCCGGGCTACTCCGACGAGCCCTACCTGCGGATCGGCCCGGACGGCGTCTGGCGCAACGCGCACAGCCCGGCCACCTACATCAACCTCGACCGGTTCGGCCGGGTGACCCTCCCCGCGGACGCCGACCCGCGGGCCGAGCCGGAGTGGGTGCGCGTCTCCACCGAGCCGCATTACACCTGGCACGACCACCGCACGCACTGGATGACCGAGGGGCAGCTGCCCCCGGCAGTCGCGGCCGACCCGGACCGCGCGCAGACGGTGTTCGCCTGGACCGTCCCGCTGCGGCACGGCGACACCGCGGTGACCGTGCGCGGCGTGCTCACCTGGAGCCCGCCGCCGTCGACGGCGCTCACCTGGGGGCTGCACCTCGTGCTGGCCGCCGCCGTCGCGGCCGCCGGCCTGCTGGCCCGGTCGCCGCGGCCGCTGGGCTGGGCGCTGGTCGCGGGCGGCGCCGCCGCGCTGTGGCACGCGGCGAGCACGCCCGAGCCGCCGGTGACCGTGTCCTCGCACGCGGCGGCGGTGGTGTCCGCGCTGCTGCCCGCGGTCACCGCGGCGCTGGTGGCGGTGCTCGGCTGGGTCGCCGCCCGCCGCGGGCGGGGGGTCATGGCCGGGCTGTGCGCGGTCGTGCTCGGCTGGCTGCTGCTGGTGCAGGGCCTGCCCGACGTCGACGTGCTGTGGAGCGCGCACGTGGCCGGCGCCGGCCCGGAGCTGCTCGCCCGGGTGGCGGTCGCCGTCCTCGTCGCGGGCGGGACCGGGCTCGTCGTCGGCGGGCTGGCCGCCGCCCGGCGCTTCCGCGACCCGGAGCGGTCCACGCCGCAGGAGCCCGCGCCGGAGCCCCAGCCGGTCAGCTGACCGGCCGGGGCCGGGGGCCGGTCCGGCTAGGCGGTGCCGTCGGGGACCGGGTGCAGGTGCGGGCGGGCGCCGGAGAGCATCTCGTTGGCCCGGTCCAGGTCGGCCTCGAAGTCGACCTCGACGGCGGCCCAGCGCGAGATGTCCACCGGGCGGAACCGCAGACCGGCCTCGATGATCGCCGTCTCCATGCCGCGCTCGAAGTAGTCCTGGTCGGCGCAGCCGTCGAGGTGCTCGACCAGCACGGCCTTGTCGGCGGAGGAGACGTGGTTGATGCCCACGGCCTCGCCCAGGCCGCCCGTCACCGTCTTGGACAGCTCGGCGATGAAGCCCTCCCCGTCGAGGGTGTACTTGACCTCCTCGTCGGCGACGGTGGAGGTGTCGACGCACACGAAGCTCTCGTCGGCCTCCAGCGCGGGCACCACGGCCTCCAGCACGGCGGCGTCGAACACGACGTCGCCGTTGAGCCACAGCACGCCGCCCTCGCGGGTGGTCCGCAGGCCGCGCAGCAGGCTCTTGGAGGTGTTGGTCCGCGCGAAGTGCGGGTTGTAGGCGAAGCGCAGGTCGGGTGCGGCCTGCATGAGCAGCTCGCACTGGAACCCGACGACGGCGGTGACGTCGACGGCGGGGCCGAGGACCTGCGCGAGCGTGTCCAGCTGGCGGTGCAGGATGCTGCGGCCGTCCACCAGCGGCGTCAGCGGCTTGGGCAGCGGGCGCCCCAGCCGGGTGCCCATCCCGGCGGCCAGGATGACCACCTGCGGCGGGAAGGGCTGCGTGCGGGCGGCCGGTCGGGCTGCTCCGGTCCTGCGGCCGGGTACCCGGGTCTGCACGAGGTCAGCGATGCGCACTGTCGTCCCCTCCTCGGGTCGGGGCAGCCGCGCCGGCGGGGCCGCCGGGCGGGAAGAACAGGTCGAGGACGCGCCCGGTGGCGTTGCCGTCCTCCAGGGCGGTGTAGGTCTCGCGGAAGGACCGGTAGCGGTCGGCGTGCTCCGCGGTGACGGCGTCCAGGTCGGCGAGCGCGTCCACCAGCTCCCCGCTGGTCGTCACGATCGGCCCGGGCGCGACCTGCTCGAGGTCCATGTAGAACCCGCGCAGCCGGTCGCGGTACTCGTCGAGGTCGTAGGGGAACAGCAGGATCGGCTTCCCGGTGACGGCGAAGTCGAACATCGTCGACGAGTAGTCGGTGACCAGCACGTCGGCGGCCAGGTACAGGTCGCGGATGTCCGGGTACGACGAGACGTCCTGCACCGGCATCCCGTCGATCGACTCGAGCCGGTCGGAGACCATGTTGTGCAGCCGCAGCAGCAGCACGTGGTCCTTGCCGAGCCGGTCGGTGAAGTCGGCGAGGTCGACCGGGAAGTGGAAGTCGCGCTCCCCGGTGCCCTCGAAGACCAGGTCGTCGCGCCAGGTGGGGGTGTAGAGGACGACGCGGGCGTCGTCGTCGATGCCGAGCCCGGCCCGCACCCGCGCGCGCACCGCGTCCCGCCGGGGGCTGGAGAGCAGGTCGTTGCGGGGGTAGCCGGTCTCGTGCACCGGCCCGCGGAAGCCGAAGGCCTGGCGGAACCGGCCGGTGCTGTAGGGGTTGGGGGAGAGCATCGCGTCCCAGCGGGCGATGTCGTGCTCCAGGTAGGCCAGCCGGCCCTCCGGCGCCCAGAGGACGTCGTTGTGGATCCGCTTGAGCGGGGTGCCGTGCCAGGTCTGCAGGTAGAAGGCGCCCGGGCGCTTCTCCCAGTCCAGCGGCACGTGGTCGTTGGACACGACGACGTCGGCGGCCTCGAGCGCGGCGATGCTCCCGGGGCTGCCGAACGGGACGGTCTCGACGTCGGCCGGGAAGGCGGACTCGGCGACCGGCGCGGTCAGCCACGTGTGCGTGACGTCGTCGCCGCGGGCCACCAGCGCCTCGTAGACGGCGCGCGGGCTGTCGGAGAACAGGCCGCGGAAGCTGGTGTAGACGATCCTCATCGACCACCTCCGGTCAGGACGGGCAGCAGCAGGTCGGCGAGCTCCTGCCAGGACGAGACGACGGCGAGCACGCCGGCCTCCTCCAGCGCGGCCTCGCGCTCGGCGCGCTCGGCGGGCTGGACGAACAGCAGGTTGCCCACCGTGGGACAACCCGCGCGGACCGCGGAGAGCACCCCCGGGACGGAGTCCTCCACGGCGAGGCCCTGCTCCGGGGCGATCCCCAGGCGCTCGCAGGCGTACAGGTAGACCGCCGGGTCGGGCTTGCTCGTGGGCACCGGCAGCGAGTCCTCGGCGCTGAACCGGGCCGACGGCGGGATGAGCCCGTCCAGCTCCGTGGCGGTGAAGCAGGCGGCCAGCCGGGCCAGCGCGCTGGAGCTCACCGCGGCCAGCCGCAGGTGCGGGGCGAGCGCGGTGAGGGCGGCGCTGGTCGGCCCGTGCGGGCGCAGGTGCTCGCCGAGGTGGGCGGTCACCGCGCGCTTCTCCTCGGCCACCCACGGCTCGACGTCGACCTCGGGGCGGCCGGCCTCGGCCGCCAGCCGGTGCGACGTCGTCCGGAAGTTCATCCCGGTGGTGGCCAGGCGCAGCTCCTCCGGGGTGAACCGGCGCGCGTCGCCGAGCTCGGCGAGGAAGCGGTTGGTGACCTCGGCGGAGGCGACGAAGGCCGGCTCCTCGGAGGGGAACAGGTTGCCGTCGGCGTCGCAGAGCAGCGCGGTCAGGCCCGCGACGACGTCGCGGGGGAGGACCGCGGCCGCCCCGCCGGTGCGGGGCGCGCTCACCGGGCGCTCGCGGCGGTGGCGGCGGCGACGGTCTGGCGGACGCCGTCGCACCGGAGCCGGCGCACGGCGCCGGCCAGCTCGTCGGCGAACCCGGGGACCGAGCCGAGGTCGCCGAAGACCGATTCGTCGGCCAGCAGGAGGCGCGGGTCGTCGCCGCCGGCGCGGGCCAGGGCCTGCAGGTGCGGCCCGCGGTCGTCCTCGATCGGCAGCGACCGGCCGTGCTCGTCGACCCGCTGCAGGTACCGGACCCAGCCGGCCAGGGCGAGGGTCAGCAGCGCGTGCGGGCGGTCCTCGGCGAGGGCCTGGCGCAGCGAGGGCAGCAGGTGGTGCGGCAGCTTGGTCGACCCGCGGCGGCACAGACGGGACAGCCGGTCGGCGATCGCCGGGTTGGCGAAGCGCTGCAGCAGCGTGGCCTTGTACTCGAACAGGTCGATGCCCTCCGGCACGGGGATCAGCGGGGTGACCTCGTCGTCCATGAGCCGGGCGGCGTACGCGGCGAACACCGGGTCGTCCATGAGCACGTCGATCCGCTCGTGCCCGGCCAGCGTGCCGAGGTAGCCGAGCGCGGAGTGGCTGGCGTTGAGCAGCCGGGTCTTCATCAGCTCGTGGTCGGTGACGTCGCGGACGAACCGGACCCCGACGGCGTCCAGCGGCGGCCGGCCGTTGCAGAAGGAGTCCTCGATCACCCACTGGGAGAACGGCTCGGTGAGGACCGGCCAGCGGTCGTCGACGCCGTACCGGCGGGCGAGCGCCTCGCGCTCCTCGGGCGTCGTCTGCGGGGTGATCCGGTCGACCATGCTGCTGGGGAAGGCGACGCGGTCGGTGATCCACCGGGCGAGGACCTCGTCGCGCAGCGCGGCGAACCCGGTGACGGCGGCCCGGGTGGCGTCGCCGTTGCGGTGCAGGTTGTCGCAGGAGACGACGGTGAACGGCGCCGCGCCGGCCCGGCGGCGCCGGTCGAGCGCCTCGACGAGGAACCCGAAGACGGTGCGCGGGGCGCCGGGGTGCGCGAGGTCGTGCCGGACGTCGTCGTCGGGGGTGAAGACGCCGGTCGTGGGGTCGAGCAGGTACCCGGCGTCGGTGATCGTCATGGTCACCACGCGGGTGCGCGGGTCGCGGAGCCGGTCGAGGACCGCGGCCGGGGCGTCGGGGGCGAACAGGTAGTCGGTGAGGACGCCGACCACCCGGGCGCGTTCGCCGTCGGGGCTGCGCTCGACGACGGTGTAGAGGTTGTCCTGCGGTGCGAGGGCCTCCCGCAGCCGCCGGGCGCGCAGGCCGACGCCCACGACGCCCCACTCCGTGGAGATCCGTTGCTGGGCGACCTCGTCGAAGTAGATGAGCTGGTGGGCGCGGGAGAACCCGCCCACGCTCAGGTGCACCACCGACGGCGTGAGCGACGCCCGGTCGTAGGTGGGGACGGTGAGCCGGGCCCCGTGCTGCTCGAGCGTCGCCGCGGTCAGCGGCCGGACGCGGCCGACGGGCAGTGCCGTCGGCTGCGCGGCCGTGCCGGCCCGCGGGAGGTGCCGCGGGGAGCGCTCGGGCTGTGCCATCGAGGCATCGGTCCTTCCTGTCCGTGCTCGGCCGGCGCACGGCCGGCCGCCCGCGCGCAGCGGGGAACGATCATGGGACCACGCCGGGGTTCCCGGACGCACATCGAGGGGCGCACCTCGAGGGGCGGACGGGCTCGGCGGGGCGGTGCTGCGGTGGGTCGCGCCGGTGGGTCGCGACGACGCCCGCGAAACGTGGGCACGCGGGCGTCGGCGGGGCCGGCGTCGGCCCGGCGGTCTCGTCGGACCGGCGCGGGCTGCTGCACACCGGAAGACCGGACATCCCCACGCGGTCGCCGTCCCAAACCCACCCTGCCACTCGTGACACAGCGCACACGGCGTGTCACCGACGGACACGCCGCACTCCGGGTCACGGCGAGGTCACGGTGTGTTTGGATCGATACAACTCGATCGGGCCCGGACGGGCCGCTTCCCACGAGCGAGCGGGGTACGCGCCTTGGCCAGTCACCGGAGTGATGCGGGTCTGCTGACCCGTCCCGTCAGTGGCTCCCCCGCGGCGGTGCCCGGTCCCCGGACCGGCGACCCCCGGAGCGCGGCGGACCACCCGGTGTCCCCGCTGCGCGGCTTCCCGCCGGTCCGCCCCGCCGTCGTCCCGGTCCCGCGGTCCGCTGCCGAAGCCACCGCCGACGTCCCCGCGCCGGCCACCGCCGCCCTGCCCGTCCCCGCCGCGGCCGCCGAGCCCGCGACCGCCACGCTCCCCGCGCCGCGCGCAGGCCGTCGCGGCCTGCGCGACCGCCGGCCGCAACTGCTGCTCGCCGCGCTCGTGGCCGGCGCGATCGGCGCCGGGGTCGTCGGGGTGCCCGGCGGGTCCGGGGCGGAGTCCGGGTCCACGCCGGTGCTCGGTGCGCAGATGGAGCTGGCCACCGGCGAGGAGTCCCTCGAGGTCATGCCGATGGCCTCGATCACCGAGGCGGAGGCGCAGGCGCGCCTGCAGGAGGTCGCGGCCAGCCGCGCCGAGCGGGCCGCGGCCGAGGCCGCTGCGGCGGAGGCCGCCCGGGAGGCGGCGCGGCCCAAGGCCGTGCTGCCGGTCGACGGCGCGCGCTTCACCAGCGGCTACGGCTCGCGGTGGGGCACCTTCCACTACGGCATCGACCTGGCCGCCCCCATCGGGACGCCGGAGTACGCGGCCATGGACGGCGTCGTCGTCCGGGCCGGCGCGGCCAGCGGCTTCGGCCTGGCCGTCTACGTCCTGCACGAGAACGGCGACGTCACCGTCTACGGCCACATGGAGGAGATCCTCGTCGAGCCGGGCCAGTACGTGGAGGCCGGCGAGACGATCGCGCTGCTGGGCAACCGCGGCCAGTCGACCGGGCCGCACCTGCACTTCGAGGTGCACCGGGGCGGGATGAACGGCCGGAAGATCGACCCCGTGCCGTGGCTGGCCGAGCGCGGGGTCGAGGTCTGACCGCGACGCGCGGGACGACCCCCGCCGCAGGGGGCCGTTCCGGACGTCGTATAGTTCTGTTCGGCCCGAGAGAGACCGGGCGGGCCGAGGAACGGGGCTGTGGCGCAGCTGGTAGCGCACCACACTGGCAGTGTGGGGGTCAGGGGTTCGAGTCCCCTCAGCTCCACCCGTGTGACCAGGCCGTTCTCCTTCGGGAGGACGGCCTGAGTCGTCCCTGGTTGCAGTCGTGGTTGCAGTTGACGCCGGTGTCATGAGCAGCACGGCGCCCATGCGGTCGGCGGCCTCGCGGGCCAGTGCCGGCATGACGTGGCTGTAGATGTCCATCGTCGTGCGCATCTGGCTGTGGCCCAGCAGCTCCATGACCACCCGCGGGTGGACGTTCTCGCTGAGGAGCCGGGTGGCGGCGGTGTGCCGCCCGTCGTGTAAACGGACGTGGCGGACGCCGGCGGACTGCAGCAGCCGCCGCCAGTCGTCGTAGTCGGCCTTCTCGTCGATCGGTCGGCCGTTCGGCTGGGCGAAGACCAGGTCCTCGTCGTGCCACTCCGAGCCGGCCAGCATCCGTTCGCCGTTCTGGGCGGCCTTGTGCCGGTGCAGCTCGCTGACCAGGGGCAGCGGCGGGGCCAGGGTGCGGTGGCTGCGCTTGCTCTTGGGTTCCTCGTGGACCAGCCCGCCACCCCGGACGCGGTGGATGCTGCGCCGGACGGTGAGGGTGTTGTCGAGCAGGTCGACGTCCTTCCACTGCAGCGCCAGCGCCTCGGACTGGCGCAGCCCGAGGGCGAGGGCGACAGTCCAGCGGGCGGAGTTGCGGACGCGCGGCGCCGCCTCCAGCACCGCGCGGGCCTCGGCGAGGTCCAGGGCGGTGGCGACGTCGCTCGGGCGCTGGGCGGGCGGGTCGACGAGGGCGGCGACGTCGCGCGGGACGTGGCCGCGCTGGACGGCGACGGTGAGGGCCCGGGACAGGATCCGGTGGTGGCGCAGCACCGTGGCGGGGGAGTAGCCGGCGTCGAGCAGGGCCGTGTAGAGCTGGTCGAGGTGTTCCGGCCGCAGCCGGTCGAGACGGTTCCTGCCGATCCCGGGAACGAGGTGCCTGCGGACGGCGGACTCGTAGCTCTCCAGCGTTCGCCGGCGCACCCGGCGCGGCGCGCTGGTGGTCAGCCAGTGTTCGAGCCACCAGGCGACGGTGGGGGTGGAGGTCTCGCCGACCGTCCCGGTGTCGCGCCTGCGTTCGAGCTCGCGGACCTTCGCGACGACGACGCCGCGGGTCTTGCTGCTGACGTGCCGTCGGTCGGGTCTGCCGTCGAGCCTGAAGCCGACGGAGACGTAGCCGTGCCAGCGCCCGTCGGCGCCCTTGTAGATCGTCGACTCGCCGTTCGACGCGCGTCCCGCCATCGGCTACCCCTGGGTCGTGGGCCAGGAGCTCAGTCTGGCCGAGCGTTCGGACACGGACGGGCTCGCTGTGGACTCACGCCGCATCGGGCGACGTCGGATCGAGTTCGCGGAGACCTGGCTGGTCCGCGGCACTCCGGCCGCGCGCCGACTGACGAGCGGGCATGGTGCGGGGAGCCTCCAGTCCGCGGACGTAGCGCTCGAGCTCTGCCCGCGAGAGGCGGCAGCTCCGGCCGATGTGGACGGGCCGCAGCTCGCCGGCCTTCATCAGGGCGTAGAGCGTCGTCCTGCCGATTCGCAGCACCTGCGCGGCTTCCTCGGCGTCAGCAGGATCGGGTCGGCCGGCAGTACGTCCCGGAGTGGCTGGGGATCAGCCGTGTCGTCCGCCTCCACCCTGTTGCCGGATTCTGCGCCTGCTGCGGCGGCCTGCTGGGCGACGGTGGGGGAGGAGCCTCCCGTCGATCTCCAGTCCTCCTGACAGGAACGCGGACCGGAGATGACTCCCGGCGTACTGGAGCTCGCAGCCTCGCCCCGGTACTGGAGACCTCCCGGAGGTCGTCGTCAGCGCAGGTCCGGGGCTCCGGTCAGACGCGCACGCTGCCGATAGACCTGCAGCACGGGCTCGAGCGCCCGGGCCGGGCCGGGTAGGTCGCGGTCGTACACGCGGCCGCCCTCCAGCTGCCCGGCCAGCTCGCCGAGCAGCCGCGGCCAGTCTCGGCGGGTCGGGGCGACGGGAACGCGGACCTCGACGCGTCGCTCGACGACCTCCACCGCGGAGCGGCCGGAGGCGGCGGCTCTAGTCTGCTCCCAGGCGCGGTGTCGGCAGGTGGCTCAACACCACCTGGGGATCGGTCCACGGCTCCTCGAGGTGATCAGTCCACCGCACCACCCACAGGTCTCCGCCGCGGTCCGTCGCTCTCGACCGGCTAGCCCAGCGTCAGGCGCCCGTGCGGCCTTGGTGGCCGGCGTCTGCTCCGGCCGTTGGCGCCGCCGGGACTTCTTCGCTGCAGCGAGCCGGTGATTCGTCCACGGCCGCGACCGCCCGGTCACCGTCGGCATCAGCGGTTCCATGCGGGACCACGTCGTCACAGACCTCCTGCCGCGTCACCGTTCAAGACTCACCTGGCCGTAACGAAAGCTCCCAACACGGCCCAACGTGAGCGCGCGGCCGGGACTTGACGTCGCACTTGCATTTTGCAAGTGTCGCCGCATGAGCCTGTTCATCACCTGCCCGGTCGAGAACGTCGAGCGCGCCACCGCCTTCTACACCGCCCTCGGGTGGACCCTCAACGCCGAGATGTCCGATCACAACGTGTCCTGCTTCGCGATCGCGCCCGAGCAGTACGTCATGCTCGGCAGCCGCGAGATGTACGCGAGCGTCGGCGGCGTCGAGGAGCTGGTCGGCGGACCCCACACGCCCTCGAAGGTCACCGTCTCCTTCGACCTGGGCAGCCGCGAGGCGGTCGACGAGCTCACCGAGCGCGCCGGCGCCGCCGGCGGGCGGATCGGTGACACCGACGACTACCCCTTCATGTACCAGCGCCAGTTCGACGACCTCGACGGCTATCACTACTCGCCGTTCTGGATGAAGCCGGACGCCGATCCGACCGCGTGAGCGACCTCGCCGCGGCCCTCGACATCGTCGGAGCCCGGTGGGCACTCCTGATCGTGGAGCGGCTGCTCGACGGGCCGCAGCGCTACGGCGATCTGCAGCGCGACCTCGGAGTGCCGACGAACATGCTCGCGACCCGCCTGCGCGAGCTCGAAGCGGCCGGCGTACTCACCCGTCTGCCGCTCCATCACAACACCCGGGCCTACGCGCTGACCGATCGCGGGCTTGCCTTGCGCGCGGCGATCGTCGCGCTCGCCCGCTGGGGCGCCGAGCAGGCCTAGGTGCGGCGCGGAATCGCGATGCGCTACCAGGGGCTCAGCCGTGACGGGGCCTGTCTCATCGTGGGCCGCTCAGAGACGCCGTGCTGAGCATCCGCGCGGACTCGACCGCCCCGGGCGGTCGTCGCCACCCGTGCATTTCTCGGCGACCCGTGCACGTGTTCAGGTGGAACTGAATGTCTCCGCGGACCCGGCAAGGGCGAACGGAGGCTCCACCGCGCCTCCACCAGCGAGCAGGACGCGTCCGTCGGCGAGCAGGGCCGTTGCGGGAGACGAGCGGGCGACGCGCATGTCGTTGGTCCGGGTCCACGTGCCTGTCCCTTCGTCGTAGAGCTCGGCGTAGGGGACCGGCCCCCAGTCGTCGCGTCCACCGGCGATGAGGATCCTGCCGTCGAGTAGCGGCACCAGGTCGAATCCGCTGTCTCGGCCGAAGACCAGGTTCCCGGTCCCTTCCCAGGTCCCGGTGGCGACCTGATAGACCTCGGCGCTGCTCAGCACGCTGCTCGGCGCGCCCGATGGGCTGGAGCCGCCGGCGACCAGGACGTCGCCGCTGGGTAGCCGGGCGATGCCGGGGCAGCACACGTCGTCGTCCGATCGCGCGACGCTCATGGCCCCGGTGACGGTCCAGGAGCCCGTGGTGGGGTCGTACAGCTCAGCGCTGGTGAAGCCGTCCTGTCCGGCGTCTCCCCCGACGACGAGGACGCGGCCGTCGAGCAGCCGGGTGGCGCTGTGCTTGGTGCGGGCCGTCGCCAGTGATCCGGTCGTCGACCACTGAGCGGTGGCCGGGTCGTACAGCTCGGCGGAGGCGAGTGCGGCGAACCCGGTCGGAGTGCTCGTGCCACCGCCGGCGACGAGAACTCGGCCGTCGGCAAGCAGCACGGCCGTGTGCCCGTCCCGGGGCGAAGCCATGGGGACGGTCGGCGTCCACTGACCGGTCGCCGGCGAGAAGAGTTCCGTGGTCGCCAGCGGTGTGAACGGAGCAGAAGTGAACCCGCCGGTGCGCAGCACCCGGCCATCGGGCAGCAGGGTGAGCCCGAAGTGGGACGCGACGGCGCCGATGGCCTCCGCCGACGTCCAGGTGGACGTTGCCGGGTCATAGACCTCGCAGGTCGACAGGTTCGACCCGTTCGCGCCGGGGACCACGCCGCCGACGACGAGCACCCGGCTGTCCTGCAGGCGCACGGCGGTTGCCCGTTCGCGATCGGTCGGCATGGGGGTCGACAGTGCCCACCGGTTCCCCGGTGTCGGCGCCTGAGGCGTCACGGGAACGGAGGGCGCCGACGCCGGGCCGGCGCCGGCGCCGTTCACCGCGGTGACGGTGAACGCATAGCTCTGGCCGTTGACCAGACCGGTCACGTCGGTCCGTCCGAACGGTCCTGCCAGGCGGACCTCGCCGTCGGACCCGATGACGACGTGATCGGTGACCTGTGCGGCACCGTCGCCGTCCGACCAGGTGAGGCGAACGCTCGCCGGGCTCGCGATCGCGCGCAGCTCTGTCGGCGCTGGAGGCACCGCGAGCACGTCCGCGGCGGCGACGTCGGCGGCGTCGGCGGCGTCGGCAGGACCGCCCGAGATTCCTGATGTCATCGGTCCCCCAGGCTGCTCGTCCGAGCGGCGGTGCCGCTGCACGGAAACGGATCCTCACCGCGCCCGTCGGTTGCACTTCCTCGAGCGAGACCACTGCCGGACCCGGAGCGCTGCCTGTGGTAGCGAAGCGATCGGCCCCACCGCGACGCCGCCGACAGCTGTCCGAGCGTGCGCCCGATGCCGTCACGGCGGCATCACGTCGATGTCACGTGTCAGTCCTGATGGCACATCCGACAGCGACACAGCCAGCCGGTGCGTCGACGAGTTCTGTGCTCCACTGCGACGAGCAGGGGGCGTCTGCGCCTCCCGCGCAAGCCTGCCCCGTGCTGCTGCGGAGAGCGGCCATACGAGCAAGCGCCCGGCGCTGGGACTGTTGGTCCCTTCGCCAGGGGAGGCTCCGGCACGGTGGCCGGGAATCCGGGAGCCGCTCCCTCGGACGCTCGACGTCCGCTCGGTCCCGCTCCGCCGACGTGTCCCACACTGGGCCGCTCAGGAATGGACGGTCATGGCCGATGAAGCAGCCTGATCGACATCTTCCGGGTGGTCCATGCCGCGCGTTCCGGGTGCTCCGTGCCGTGCGGAGATGCTGATCGTTCCGGCGGCCGGCGGCCGGCGGCCGGCGTGCGCGTGAGCCGCCTCGGGCTGCGCTTCTCCCAGTGGGTGAGCATCCGCCCTTGGCCACCGCTGGGGACCACCGGTCCGACCAGCCACGCGCCGCTGCAGCTATGGGTCGGCTGTGAGCCCTCGGAGGACCGGGGCGGTCTCGCTGGGCCCGGGCATCTGATCGATCTCCTGCCGCAAGCGGCCGGCCCGCGCGGCGAACTCAGGAGTGGCCAGCAGACTTGCGGCCCGGTCGGCCACGGTGTCGGCGGTGACCTCGTCAGGCGACAGCACGACCCCCGCCCCAGCGGCAGCGACGTTGGCCGCGTTGACGGCCTGGTCCGGCAGGGCCTGCGGCAGCACCATCTGAGGGCGTCCCCGCGCCAGGCACGCGAGCGTGGTTCCGCTGCCCCCGTGGTGGACGACCAGATCCACGTACTCGAGCAGAGCCGCCTGCGGGACGAAGCGCTCCACGCGGACGTGCTCGGGCAGGGGCCCCAGAGCGCTCGGGTCGCTGTTGGGACCGACGGCCACCAGGACGTCGGCGTCCAGCGCGGCCAGGCCTCGGGCCGCCGTGCGCAGGACGGGCAGGGCGAGGAACGGCACCGTCCCGAGGGTGAGATACACCAGTGGGCGGGATCGGGGCGCGGTCACCCACGCCGGCATGGAGATCCCGAAGTCGTTCCAGGGCACCGGCCGCAGCGGAACGACGGGGAGCGGGGACACCGGCGGGCTGCGGTGCAGACCGGGCGGATAGATGTCGAGGTACCGGGCTCCGAGGACGGCCGTTCCCTCAGGCCGAGGGGCCTCCGGCATGGGCCAGTGCTGAAGCAGGGTGTCGGCAAGGCGCTCGTGCACCTGCCGGGGCAGCGGGCCCAGACCATGGCGGACGACTGGGATCCCGGCGACGGCGCCGGCCACAGCCGCCCCAAGGTTGGCCTCGTCGTACACCAGGAGATCCGCTCGCGCCCGCGTCACGACGTCGACGAGCTGGGGAGCCGTGGTCGCCGGCAGCACCTCGGCGAACAGCGCGTTGCCCAGACGCCACCGCTCAGCCGGCGGCATCTCCGCAAGCTGAGGCCGCGTCCGGAACAGTTCGCGACGAGCCCCGGCGACGTCACAGGCGAAGTCCTCGACCCGCCAGCCCAGAGCCCGCATGGCTGAGGCGAGCGGGTCGGCTGTCGCAAGCACGACGTCGTCGCCGGAATCACGCAGCGCGGTCGCCAGTGGCATGAGCGGATACAGATGGCCGAACGCCGGCAGTGCGGCGAGGAGGACCCGCATCCGGTGACGCTAGCCGGTCACAGGCCCTGGACGACCACCCTGACGTCCGGCCCAACCACGCTGGTGGCCGCGCACGTGCACAGCCCGTGGTTGAGGGGCGGGGCACAGGTGGTGTCCCTCCAGCCGCGATCACCGCAGGGATCTGTCCCTGAGTGGGCCGCTTGAGGACAGACCCAGCTCCGCGCCGGACCGGTCCTTGGCTCATCTGACCCAGCCGGCGAGGAACCCGGCGAGTTGGTGGGAGGCGTGGCGTTCCAGGGCCTCGCCGGTGATGTCGTAGCTCCCCAGGGTGTTCCCGGGCGGGCGTGGCGCAGCAGGCGCTGCACGTCGCGCAGTGGGATGCCGTGGCTGAGCCCCACGGTGCCGACCGTGCGGCGCCACGCTGCGCAGCCACAGCTCGACGTCGGCACGCCGCGCCGCCAGCGGGTCGATGCCGCGGCCGGTGCACCACGGCACCCAGCGGGGCAGGTACGTGGCGTAGGTCCGCTGCGTGCTGGGCTTGTAGCGCGACAGCCACCAGGCCGCGAGGTCATCCCAGGCGGCATGGCCCGAGGCCGGCAAAGTGGCAGGACGCCGCGGCATGGCGCACCTCCGTCACTGTCAAGAGAAGCGCGCCTGACACCCCCCGCTCGGTCGGTCATGGGCAGAGGTCGGGCCCGAACAACGCGAAAGAGGGGCACCTGTCGCCTACCGGACTGAGCACTGCGAGCGGCAGCGAGTGCTACGCGCAGGTGTCCTCAAGCGGCCCACTACGGGACACGTTCGGGGTGTCCGAGCCAGGCCGACTGGGCCCGCGGATTGATTGCTCCACAGCATCCTGTACCCGAGCGCCTTGGCGCGCCAGGCTAGACAGGAGCGGTAGGGGTGGGGCGCGGGTCGAGCCCGGCCGCGCGGTAGATCGAGTCGAGCACACGCATCTGCGCCAGCGCGGCCGAGGCGTCCGTCGGGACCGACCCGTCGCCGCGCACCGCGTCCCGAAACGCCTCCAGCTGGTAGTCGTAGGTGGACCGGCGAACGGGGCGCTCGATCCGCACCCCCGCGGCCCCTCGGACTCGGATCCGCGCGACCCGCAGCTGAGGGTGGTACGGGCTGATGACCCGCATGCGCCCCGCGTCGCCGACGACGTCGAGATGTGAGTCGATCAGGCGACGCGACCACAGTGACGAGAGCACGGTGGCCCGGACGCCGCCGTCGAAGAGCAGTCCGGCGTCGACCCGTCGATCGATTCCGTTCGGCGCCGTAGCGCGCGCCCAGGCCACCTCCGGCTCCGAGTCGAAGAGCTCCCGCAGCACCCGCACCGGGTAGTAGCCGACATCGAGGAGGCCGCCACCGCCGAGCGTCAGGTCGTAGCGGATGTTGCCGCCGGGCGGCAGCGGGACGGCGAAGGCGGCGGCGGCCGTGCGGATCGTGCCCAGCTCCCCGGACGCCAGGATCGCGGCGAGTCGCTCCAGCGCGGGGTGGTAGTGCGAGTGGTACGCCTCCATGACCACGCATGAGGACGACGAGGTGGCCTCGAGAACCTCCTCAGCCTGGGCGGCGTTCGCCGTGAATGGCTTCTCGCAGAGCACGTGCTTCCCGGCCGCGACGGCCGCCAGGGTCCAGCGCCCGTGCAGAGCCGCCGGGAGCGGCACGTACACCGCGTCGACCGCGGGGTCGGCGAGCACGTCGTCATACGTGCGGTGCACGCGCGGGATGCCGTTGCGCTCGGCGTAAGTCGCTGCTCGTGCGGGGTCACGGGCCGCGAGCGCGACGACCTCCACGCCGGCGACCCTCCGGCTGGGCCCCAGCAGCGCCATCCGCACGATCCGAGCCGCACCCAACACACCGATGCGCACCGCGTCCATCTGCACTCCGCAGCACAGGGATGTCCACCGAGTGGCACGGCAACGCTAGACCCACCGGCGGCCTGTACACCAGCGATTGCAGAACTCATCGAGCCGCGCGGCGGTGCGGGGCAGCCCACATGAAGCATCGCGCCGATCCGGTCAGCGCCGACACGGGTCGGAGTGTCTCCAAGGCCGCCTTCAGTGACACGCGGGAGCGGTGGGCGCGCCGCCAGGGTCGGCCGCAGCATGCAGAGGCAGCTCCCGGTGGTGGCAGTCCTGGTTGCAGTTGCCGTGAACCCATGGCCGTTCGCCTACGTCCGCTGTTGTCTCGGAACAGCGTGATCGTGCTGCTCAGCGGCTTGGTGCGGACTTCGGCTAACGTCCGTAAACGCGATCATGACGGCCTGGCAGTGGGGGGGCAGGGGTTCGAGTCCCCTCAGCTCCACCTCGATGACCAGGCCGTTCCCCCTCGGGGAACGGCCTGAGTCGTCTCTGGTCGCAGTCGTGGGCGCCGAAGTCGTGCGCATCTGCCTGTGGCCCGGCTGTTCCCGCCCAGGAGCGACGTGGCGACGGTGTGCCGGCCGTCGTGCGGCCGGACGTGCGACAGCGCCGCGTCGAGGCGGAGGTCCGGCTCCCGACACCGACGACGGTCGGGCCGTCGCCTGACCGGCTCAGTGCGGTGCGCGAGCCGACCGAGGTCGCGGCGCGGCGGTGACGTCGGCCCCCGACCCGATGCCCTCGGTGTCCGGGGTGAGCGCTGCGAGGACGTCCTCATCGTCGTCGTGGGCGCGGCGGACGGCGGCGGTCAGCAGCCGGAGCTGGCGGTCCAGCGGCTCCTGCCGGTCCGGCGGTGCCACGGACTTGAGGTCGGCCAGCGCCGCGCACACCTTCCGGGTCACCTGCGGCTCCGACGCCCCCGCCAGGCGGATCTCGTCGAAGGCCAGCCGGACGTAGCCGTCCCAGCTGACGGTCCGCTCGAGCAGGCGCACCACGCCGTCCTCGTCGCGGTGTTCCCCGCAGGGCAGCGGGCGGGCGGCGATCTGGCGCAGCAGGTCGTGCAGCCGGTGCAGCGCCTGGACCGTCGTCGTGGGGTCGTTGAACGGCTGGGCGATCGACCGCACCGCGATGTCGACGAGCTTGCGGAAGCCGTAGGCGAGGTCCTCGGTGTGCACGCGCTCCGGGCCGAGCAGGACGTGGCGGGTGACGTCGGTGTCCCGGAGCCGACCGGCCGAGGGGCCGTCGGCGCTCACCGGCGACCGGGTGTCCGGGTGCACCCGGAACAGGGGCGCGCCGCCTACGACGAAGTCCCCGATGACGGGGACCAGCTCCAGCACGCAGTCCGCCCGCCGGGCCGCGGCGACCAGCGCCGGGCGGTCGACGCGGACCACGTTGCCGGGCCGCGCGGCGACCATCTCGTCCGGGCCGCCGGTGACGGCGGGACGCTCCCCGTGCTCGCGGACGATGAACTCGCGGCTCCGGTCGCCGACGAGGTCGATCAGGCCGGCGACCCGCAGGCCCTGGCCGATGTGGTGCACGAACAGGACGAGCACGACGATGCTGGCGAGCATCAGGAGGTAGCACAGCAGCATCGACAGCCCGGGCACGGTGCCGGTGTCGGAGCCGCGGATCTCGCGGAGGGTGAGCACCGCGACCAGGAAGCTCGCGCCGAACAACCCGATCGCCAGCTGGCTCCACCGGTCGGTGAGCAGCGCCCCCACGATGCGGGGCGAGAACTGCCCCATCGCCAGCTGGACCGCGACCAGGGTGACCGTCAGGACGAGGCTGGTCAGCGACACCATGGCGGTGGCGAAGGAGGACAGGATCGTCTGGGCGTCGGACGGCGTCCCGGTCAGGCTCTGCGGGACGAGCCGGTAGCCCGTCGCCTGGTCCACGGCGAGCGTTCCGACGACGAGGAGGGCGCCCGCGGCCAGGCAGCCGATCGGCAGCAGCCACAGGCTGGTGCGGACGAAGCGCTGGAGCCGCAGCCAACTCATGCGCTGGAGACCTGCGGGCCCGCCGCCCGGGTGGACGACTCGTACGTGGTCATGCTCTCCCCTCCGGGTGGACGGATGCGCTCGTGCGGACGCGCCCGACCCGGCGACCTCGCGGACCGCCCGGTCCTCCCATGGAACCGAGGCCGACGGGGGAGCACCATCGGCAGAACGCCCGATTCAGGCCCGGCAGGGCGACGGGAGCAGGGGCACGTAGAGGCCCTCGCGCTCGGCCCGCACCGCGGCGAGCGTCCTCGTGGGCGCATCGAGCTTGACGAGGATGTGCTCGAGGTGGGCAGCGACCGTACGCGGGGCCACGACCAGCGCGCGGGCGATCTGCTGGTTGGAACACCCGTCGACCAGCAACCCGAGCACCTCGAGCTCGCGCGGCGTCAGCCCCCGCAGGTCGGTGACGGGGGAGAGGACGACCGCCCCGAGCAGGTGCCCCGATGCCTCCGCGGGACTGGCCAGGACGGTCGCGCGGACGTGCCCGTCCGGGGCGTGGCGGCCTCCGCGCGGCCAGAGGAAGGACGCGAACACCCGGCCGTCGTCGATGCACGAGCGCGCGATGGTGACGACGGGCGATCCCTCGGCGAGCAGTGCGTCGCCGCCGAGGCCGGGCAGCGGGCGGGTGGCGCCGTCGCGGCACAGCACCGCGCCGGCGGCCGCCCCCCGCACCACCCGCGCCGCCGCGGCCAGCGAGCGCAACGGGTCGATGCCGTGTGCCAGGACAGGGGTCATCTGGTGCAACCGGCGCCGCACGACCGGGGAGGGTGATTCCTTGCCGCCGTAGAGAAGCGCGAGGAACCCGACGTGGCGCCCGCCTCTGTCGAACAGCGCAACGGCCAGGGCCTCGTGGAGGCCGGCGGGCATGAGGCACTCGGCCCACGTCGGCAGGTCTGCGGCCGGGTAGGGCAGGTCGGACACGCTCAACGGAGGGCGGGCGCGGTCGGTCCCTGTCACCTCGATGTCGTGCGCCATCTTGGGACCACCCAAGTACTCGAGAGCGCGGTGATCCAGGTCGGTGCTGGCCACGCACGTGTAGCTGCTGCTCATCGGCTCGGCGAGGGCCAGCCACGCGGCGTCGAACGGCACGAGGCGGCGAAGGCTCTGCACCATCTCTTCCGAGCGTTGGGGAAGAGGGCTGGTCGAGGCGGCGACCTCCGCCAGTTCGAGGCCCGCGGTCTCGGTCATGTGCGCTCCCGGGACCGCGACCGCGGCAGACACGCTGTCTGTTCAACGCTGCCGACGCCTGACCCCCGTGCGCCCGAGTACCGCGAAGCGGGACGGAGTAGTCCCGTTCCGGATGACGAAAGTGTCGCAGTTGTCTGCGGTGCCGGGTAACGGTGCCACCGACGGGGGTGCACCGCGGAGCACCGGCGGGGTCGTGGAGGTGCGCCGCCTCGGGTTCTTCCTCAGCCGCCGCAGGCGCGGACGTCACCCGGCACGACCTGCCGCCCGGGTCAGCCGGCTCTGCGCAGCCGGGCTGTGCAGGGTGCGCTGGGCGGCAGCGGCCAGGCCGATGCCCACCACGGCGGCGGCCGACGGCTTCGGTGACCATCGCAGCGCGGCGATGGCCCAGCCGACGGGCGCCTCGCGTTGCGGATCGGACTCACGACGCGGTGCTGTCGTCGCCGGCTCCGGTGACGCCTTCGCGAAGGCATCGAGCATCCCGGGGATGAAGGCGGCCATGTCCTGGGGCCCTCTGCTGGTGGTGAGGTTCCCGTCCCGGACGAGCTCCTGATCGAGCCAGGTGGCACCGGCGCTCACCAGGTCGTCGCGGATCCCGGGCCAGGAGGTGAGCGTCCGTCCGTCCACGAGTCCCGCCGATGCGAGCACCCACGGTCCGTGACAGAGGGTGGCGATGGGCTTGTCGCTCGCGGCGAACGCGCGGACGAACTCCCGTGCCGGGGCGGACTGCCGGAGGAGGTCGGGATTGATGAACCCACCGGGCAACAGCAGGCCGTCGTAGTCGCCGGGATCGGCTTCGTCGATCGTCTGGTCCACGCGGACCCGGCTGGCCGGCATGTGCAGGTTCACCCCGCGGATGCGTCCGCGCCGCAGGGACACGACGTCCACCTCGGCGCCGGCCGCCTTCAGGGCTCGTAGTGGAACGACCAGCTCGACCTTCTCGAAGCCGTCGGCCGCCAGGGCAGCGAGCCTGCGGCCCTTGAGCCAGCGTCTGGTGGGCATGTCGTCCCCCTGGTGCTCGATGGCGCAGAGATGACGGAGATCCCCTGGCAGCGGATGCCTCGATCAGGGCCGTCACGGAGTTGCTCTCACCCGGCCGGCTGCTCGGCGGTGAGCCACTTACCCGCGCCTGACAGCCGGACACGTTCCCGGGCGGACTGACGCGCGACCGGTCCGTCGTCCTGCTCCGACCGGCCGGAGCACCCGGCTGATCACGGTGAACGACATGTGGGCTCACGGCAGGTCCGCGCGCCGCCGGTGCCGCCGTCGGAGACGGCTCGGGCAGCGCGTTCGGGACGACGTCCGGCTCGGTGTCGGCCCGCGCCGCGCAGACCGACCTCGCGGGGCCGGCACGGCCCGGCAGTGCGGTCAGCTCTCAGCGGTGTGAACGTCTGCGCCCGTCAGAGCGGGACCGGGGGGACGTCGGGCATTGGTAGATCTGCCGATCTTTCGGCGGAGCGACGCGTGCAGCCCGGGTTGGGGTGGCCCCGGTGGGACGGCCGACGCAGAGTCGGGGGGCCGGTGAGCAGAGCCGGCCGCTGGGCGCCCCGTGGTGCTCTCAGGAGCCCCGGGGCCCGCGCGCCAGGAGGCGACCGGATGCGAGCGATGGTGTACCGAGGTCCCTACAAGGTCAGGATGGAGGAGAAGCAGCGGCCGAGGATCGAGCACCCCAACGACGCCATCGTGCGGGTGCAGCTCGCCGCGATCTGCGGCTCGGACCTGCACCTCTACCACGGCATGATGCCGGACACCCGGATCGGTCACACCTTCGGCCACGAGTTCATCGGCGTCGTCGACGAGGTCGGGTCGTCCGTGCAGAACCTGCAGGTCGGCGACCGGGTGATGGTGCCGTTCAACATCTTCTGCGGCACCTGCTGGTACTGCGCACGAGGTCTGTACTCCAACTGCCACAACGTCAACCCGAACGCCACCGCCGTCGGCGGCATCTACGGCTACTCGCACACGACCGGGGGGTACGACGGCGGCCAGGCCGAGTTCGTCCGCGTGCCGTTCGCCGACGTCGGCCCCTCGAAGATCCCGGACTGGATGGCCGACGAGGACGCCGTCCTGCTCACCGACGCGACGGCGACCGGCTACTTCGGCGCGCAGCTCGGCGACATCGTGCAGGGCGACGTCGTCATCGTCTTCGGCGCCGGGCCCGTGGGACTGGTGGCGGCGAAGTCGGCCTGGCTGATGGGCGCCGGCCGGGTCATCGTCATCGACCACCTGGACCACCGGCTGGAGAAGGCCCGCACCTTCGCCCACGCCGAGACGTACAACTTCACCGAGTACGGCGACATCGTCCTCGAGATGAAGAAGGCCACCGACTGGCTCGGCGCCGACGTCGCCATCGACTGCGTGGGCGCCGAGGCGGACGGCAACTTCATCCAGCACGTCACCTCGTCCAAGCTCAAGCTGCAGGGCGGCTCCCCGGTGGCGCTGAACTGGGCGATCGACTCCGTCCGCAAGGGCGCGACGATCTCGGTGATGGGCGCCTACGGCCCGCTGTTCAGCGCCGTCAAGTTCGGCGACGCGATGAACAAGGGCCTGACGATCCACACCAACCAGGCCCCGGTCAAGCGGCAGTGGCCGCGGCTGTTCGAGCACGTGCGCAACGGCTACCTCAAGCCCAGCGAGCTGGTCACCCACCGGGTGCCGCTCGAGGACATCGCCGAGGGATACCACATCTTCTCGGCCAAGCTCGACGGAATCATCAAACCCCTCGTCGTCCCGACCGCGGCGTGAGCGACAGGAGAACCCGATGACGTACACACCGCACAAGCCCCCGATCGCCGACTCGCCCGACGAGCTGAGGAAGCGCATCCCCGGCTGGGGCGTGGACCTCGATCCCAAGGACCGGCCGTCGGTGCCGAAGCTGCAGTTCCAGGAGGACTTCACCGGCGCGCACTGGGAGTTCCCGGAGCGGCAGCCGGAGAAGTACCCGCGCGAGCGCTCGGTCGAGCACGGGATGCTCACCCCGGTCTTCGGGACCGCCCAGCCGCCGTCGGGCGTCGCGGGTGTCATCCGTCGCTACGCCTACCACTACAGCGAGGGCCGCACGGCGCACTGGCTGCTGCTCGTCCTCGCCGACCGGGTGGATGCGTGGGAGCACCACCTGAAGTCCTTCCTCACCCTCCGCCCCGACAACCCGATCACCGAGACCGGGGTGAAGGCCGAGTTCACCCACCACGGCCTGCGGTCGCGGGTCGGGCAGCACCGCACGGACCTCAAGCACCAGGTACTCGACCCGGTGATCGTCGGTGGTCCGTGGATCGCCGCGGCGGGGGCGGTCTACGCCGGTGCCCGGAGCGTGTCGAGGTCGCTGGCGCACGTCGGGTCCGACGGGCACCGGCCGGTGCACTGAACCGGTGACGGCTCGCCCAGGGAGACGGACGGACCAGCGCGACCTGGGGAACGGCATGCCGTCGGACGGGTGCCGAACGGGCCGCCCACCCCGCGGTCCTCGGGGCCGCGCCCGCCCGGTCCCGCCCCGCGCGACGCGGGGTGGGGCCGGTGTGCGGGGGCGCCCGCGAGCTGCTCCGGGTGGACACCGCCGGGCAGGTCCGGTGGGGCCGGGGCGACGCGGCCGGCGGCGTGCGCGACGCGGCGGTGCGGCCGGTCGGTGAACCGGTCACGGCCGCTGCCCTGACCATGCGTTCCGGCCGGCTCGTGGCGGCCGGGAGCGGTTTCGCCTGCTCATCCCGGACGGCGCGGTGCGCGTCCTGCTGGACCTGGAGGAGCCCCGCATGACCGCATCCACGATGCGCACCGTGTCCCTGCCCGACGGCACCGCCGCCCCGGCCCTCGGCATGGGCACCTGGTACCTGGGTGAGGACCCCGGCAGGAACGACGCCCAGCTGGACGCCCTCCGCACGGGCATCGACATCGGCCTGACGCTGGTCGACACCGCCGAGATGTACGGCGACGGCGCCGCCGAGGAGCTCGTCGGCCGGGCGATCGCCGGCCGGCGGGACGACGTCTTCCTGGTCAGCAAGGTGCTGCCGCACCACGCCACGCGCCGGGGCACGGTGGACGCCTGCCAGCGGAGCCTCCGCCGACTGGGCACCGACCGCCTGGACCTGTACCTGCTGCACTGGCGCGGCCGGGTCCCGGTGGAGGAGACCGTCGCCGCCTTCGAGTCGCTGGCCTCCCGCGGGCTCATCCGCTCCTGGGGCGTGAGCAACCTCGACGTCGCCGACCTCGACCAGCTGGTCGGGCTCCCCGGCGGCAACCGGGTCCGGACCGACCAGGTGCTCTACAACCTCGGCCGGCGCGGCCCCGAGTACGACCTGATCCCCTGGTGTCGCGGCAGGCGCATGCCCCTGATGGCGTACTCGCCCGTCGACCACGGCCGGCTCCTCGAGCACCGGGCCGTCCGCGACCTGGCCGCGGAGAAGGGGGTCACCCCGGCCCAGCTTGCCATCGCGTGGGTGCTGCGGCTGCCCGACGTGTTCGCCGTCGCCAAGGCCTCGACCCGCGCGCACGTCATCGAGAACCGCGCGGCGCTGGAGATCGACTTCAGCCAGGCGGAGCTGGAGCAGCTCGACCGGCTCTTCCCCCCGCCGTCGGAGAAGGTCCCGCTCGACGTCCTGTAGGACCGGCCGACGAGCCGGTCGCGAGGGCCTGCCCCACGATCCCGCAGCCGGCGGGTTCCTCGTCGTGACGGAGGAGCTCGGCCGGCGCCGAGCAGGACGGCGGCCCCGCAGTCAGTGACTGCGG